>CAYWQZ010000060.1:0-5553 GCA_964460565.1 uncultured Mycoplasma sp. | reverse complement strand
TAATTATTACTTTTTTTTATTTTATATCTTGAGTTTTTATTTCATCTATTTTATAATCTTATTAGAATGTTAGAGGTAGGCTTATGAGAAATATTTATTCTAGTATTGATATTGGTACTGAAGAAATTAAAATTGTTGTAATGGAATATTTTAATGATAAGTATAATGTTTTAGCAGCTTCTTCTGTTAAATCTTATGGAGTTAAACAAGGTTTAATAGTAGATGCTTCTCTTGTTACTAGTAGCATTAAAAAATGTGTTAAACAAGTTGAAAGCAAACTAGGTACAAAATTAGATAAATTAATTGCAGTTGTTCCATCAAATAATATGGAAATTACAATTGGTTCTTCTTTAGTTAATGTTGATACTGTAGATAACATTATAGATGGTGATTTAATATTTAGTGGCATGCAAAAATGTTTAAAAGATGGAAGAGATGCTGCTTTAGAAGTAGTTGGTGTTTTTCCTATAGAATATATAATAGATAAAAGTAAAAAAGTTAAAAATCCATTAGGCTTAGAAGGAAAAACTTTAGAAATGAAATCTATTATTACATCTGTTCCAAGAAAAAATGTTTATTCTGTAGTAAGCGTTATCGAATCATTAGGTATTGAAGTAGTAGATATTACCATATCTTCAGTTTGTGATTATTATGTTTCTAAAAATAAAGAACTTGATACTAAAGTAGTGGGTGTTATTAATTTAGGAAAAGAAAAATCTGTTCTTTCAGTTTTTAATAAAGGAATAATAATAAAAGAAACAATTGTTAAATTAGGGTTTGATAATATAACTAAAGATATAGCGTTTAATTATAAACTAGAAGAAGAGGAAATAGATAGAATAGTTAATGATTTTGCAGTAGCAAATAGAAAATATGCAGATACTGATGAAGTATATAGTTGTACTAATAGAGTAGGAGAAAAAATTGATATAAATAACTACAAACTTGCTGAATTAATTGAGTATAGAACTGTAGAATTATTAAAAAATGCTAAAAATGAAATAAATAACTTAACAAATAAAGAAATTGGTTATATAATTATTACAGGAGGTATTACTTCAATGCTTGGGTTTAATGCAGTAGCCTCTGAACTTTATTCTAGAAATATTTCTGTTTTAAGTACTGGTGTACTTGGTATAAGAGATAATAAATATATTACCTGTTATGGCGGGATAAAATATTTTGTAGATAAATTAAATTTAAGAGAAAAAGAATACACTATGTTTCAAGTAGATAAAGTAGAAGAAATTATAGCAAATGGTAAAAAGATGGGTAATAGTAGTGTACTAGGTAAGATATTTGATAGAATTTTTGATTAAGATAAGGAGATGATGTTATGCTTGATTTAGCAATGATGGACCAACTAGCAAAAATAAAAGTAGTAGGTGTTGGTGGAGGCGGAGGTAATGCCGTTAACCGTATGATAGAAGCAGGGGTTAGAGGAGTAGAATTTATTGTAGTAAATACAGATTCACAAGTTTTAAATGCTTCAAAAGCAGAGAAAAAAATTCAACTTGGAACAGGATTAGGAGCAGGTGCAAAACCTGAAATAGGTAAAGAAACTGCAATTAAGGCTAAAAAAGAAATAGAAGAGGCACTTAAGGGAGCAGATATGGTATTTATTACCTGTGGTATGGGTGGAGGAACCGGTACAGGTGCAGCACCAGTAATTGCAGAAATAGCAGAAAATCTTGGAGCTTTGACTGTAGGTATTGTAACTAGACCATTTTCTTTCGAAGGAAGAAGAAGAATGGATAATGCTGTCGCAGGTATAGAAGAATTAAAAAAACATGTTGATACTTTAATTGTTATACCTAATGATAGACTAAGAGAAATAATTGATAAATCTACACCAATGCTTGATGCTTTTAAAGAAGTAGATAACGTTTTACTTCGTGGAGTACAATCTATTTCAGACTTAATCGCAGTAGTAGGACTTGTTAACCTTGATTTTGCAGATATTCGTGCTGTTATGGAAAAATCAGGCAATGCTATTATTGGTATTGGTATTGGTATGGGTGAAGATAGAGCAATTGAAGCTGCTAAACAAGCAGTATCATCACCACTTCTTGAAACATCAATTCATGGTGCAACAGATGCAATCATAAATATAACTGGTGGTTCTAACTTAACATTATATGAAGCAGAACAAGCTGCAGAAGTAGTACGTGCTGCTGCTAATACTGATATAAATACAATCTTTGGTTCTGTAATTAATGAAAATTTAAATGATGAAGTTATAGTAACAGTAATTGCTACAGGCTTTGATAAAAAAGGTAATAAACCTTTATATAAAGAAATTAATAATACTACTGGTAAAAGAGTTACACCAGATATTGATGATTTTGATGATGACGATTCAGATTCTACAACTGGAGGATTTGAACCATCAGAAATTGAAATACCAACTTTTATGCATAAAAACTTTTAAAAGGCTAAAGCCTTTTTTTACTAGGAGTTAAAAATGAAACAAGAATTAAGAATTAAATATAGAAATATTAGAAAAAATATTAAATATAAAAAAATAAAAGACTTTATTATTTTCTTAAAACTAATTACTAATAAAAATATTAGAAAAAGTAAAATAATACTTACTTATGTATCAACTAATGAAGAAGTTAATACTATTTTACTTATTAAATATTTTCTAAAAAGAAAATTAATCGCAGTACCTAGAGTAGAAAATAATATAATAAATTTTTATGAAATAAAATCATTAAAAGACTTAGAAAAAGGTAAATATAATATTTTAGAACCCCTTACTAAAAATAAAATAACTAATTTTAATGATGTAGTATGTATAACTCCTGGTATTTGTTTTTCTAAAGATAAACATAGAATTGGATATGGTAAGGGCTTTTATGATAAGTTTTTTAGTTATAATAAAGTATATTCTATTGGATTATGTTATAAAAAATGTTTAATAGATAGTATTCCTATAGATAAATATCAAAAACAAGTAGATGAAATAATATATTTTTAAGGAGTTTGTATGAATAAAGAAGGAAAAGACTTAAGTGATTATATTATTAATAGTGATTTAATTACAAGAAGAAAGTTATTAAAGGATAAAAATATTAGAAAAGAATTATTTAAAGATAAAAACCATTATGCTTTTGTCTGGGTAGTACAATCTTTAACTAGTATTGATATAGATTATTTTTTAGATGATGATATAATAGAATATTTAAAAAATGATAACCCCAAAACATATAAAAAAATAGATGTAATCTTAGAAAATGTAAATAGTTCTAAATTTTTATCAAAAGAAAATATACTTTTTTATTTAGTAGAAAATTTTGATTATTTTAAGCATTTAGATATTAACTTTGGTAATGCTTTATTTTCTTTTATACTTAAAAATAGTAAATATATAAAAAGTTTATCTTATTTAAATAAAGATATTCAATATGAAATATTATCTAAAAAAGAAAATATAGATAAACTTATTACATTAAATACTGAAGAAAATTATTTATATTTATTAGATAGTAAAGTAATTAATATACTTTTAAATAGACCATATTATTATCATATGTTTTTAAATACTAATATTGATATTATAAATGAATATTATATGAAAAATAATATAGAATTACCAAGTTATGTATATTCAAATGAATTAATAAATAAATATTTAGAGATAAAAGATGTAAATAAATATCGTAATTATATAAATAATATAAATAATATTTCATTTAAAGAAGAAGTAGAAACCAAAAGAAAAAAATATTATATAGATACTATTAATAATATAAATAATGGTTTACTTCCTATATATAATGAATTATATAATAAGATATTAAATAATGAAGATTATAGTGATATTATAAAAGAAAATAGTTATTATTTATATTCTATAAAAGAAATAGTAAATGATAAAGATAAACTTTTAGAGTATTTAAGAGAATTATCTACTAAAGAAATGTTAGAAATAACTATTGATATGTATTTTGAAGATATTTCATATAATTTTTTAAAGAATTTACATTCTATGTTAGAATATATATCATTAATAGAGGAAAATATAATAGAAAAAGAACATTTAAGTATTTATTTAAAATTTATTAATTATTATAATTTAACAATAGAAGAAAGAATAGATTTATTTAATGAATTAAATAATGGTAAAGACTATGTATCAATATTTTATGATGATTTTAGACTTTGTAGAAATCATTCTTATAATAAGATAAAAAATAGTACAATAGATATAAATAAGTTTACTTATAGTGATAAATATAATACTAAGATATATGAATTAAACGGAGAGGACTTTTTTATAGCAGTACATCATACTACATTTGATAGAAATAATATAAATACTAAAAATTGGGATAATTATGTAGATACTTTAAGTATTAGTTTAATTAGTCATAATAATTTTAATACATTTAGAGATAAAGAAGAAAATATTATATTAGGTTTTGATCTTGATATAGATAATATTATTCATATATATGAGTCAGATTCATTTACTGATGGATTTAATAGTAGTAATAGAGTTCAAAGAATATTTACAAATGAAGAATTAATTAATAGAACTAAAGGGTATAATGAAATATTAATTAGAAATAAAGATTTTGATGGTAATAATAATTTATTTCCTAGTTATGTAGTATGTTTTAATGAGATTAAAGATGGTGATTTAGATTTTAGTAAGAAATATAATTTACCTATTGTATTAATTAAAGAAAATAGATATAATTCAAAAAAGAAAGAAATGATTGATATAGAAGGAGATCAATATATAGATAGTTATAGTGCTAGTTATTTAGATATAGATACTTATAAAAAAATGAAATAGTATATTGTTATAAACAGTATATTATTTTTTTCATATATTATACTAGGAGGTATTTATGTTTAAAGATGAATATTGTGAATTAGAAGAATTAAGAAAAAAACTATTAAAGTTAGGTATTGGTTATTCAGTAATAGGTAAGAAAGGGGATAAGGGGGAAAAAGGAGAAAAGGGAGAAAAGGGAGATAAAGGAGAACCTGGTCCTGTAATTGCTTCTTCAACAGAAGGTATATTTTTTACAACTTTTAAGGATTCTACTTCTTCAGATCAATTAAAATTTGATATACCTTGGCTTGTACCTAATCCTACTTCTCATTTTATATTAAACGAAAATGCAATTGAAGTTGAACCAGGTATTTATGAAATAACATTTTCTGGTTTGATATCAAATGTTGATAGCACACATGGAGGAACATTTTTCTTACAAACAGTTGAAGGTTCTGAAATAAAAGGTTTATCTTTTCAGTTAGATGCAGGAAATATTCCTCAAATGTATTTTTCTAGAACTATTTTATTTAGATTTGAAGAAAATACAGAATTAGAAGTTATGGGTTATATAATTGGAGACGCTGATACATCAAATGTTAAATTTACTGATATAAATTTATATGTAAAGAAAATACATGAATAATAATAATGAGTGTTAAAGACTCATTTTATTATGAATAAATTAATAAATTTTAATATTTTTAAGACAATTTTTATAATAAATTATATAATAGTGTTAATGTTACCGTAGATCAGCAGGA
>CAYWQZ010000059.1:2115-5572 GCA_964460565.1 uncultured Mycoplasma sp. | reverse complement strand
CTTTTGTACTTAACCTCCAAACGAATCATTTCCTTTGGATTGTCATATACCCTTATTCTAAATTTCTTTCTATTATCAATACCGATTTCATTTTCATTAAAAGCTGTTCCATAATAATCATCAAAATATAAACTTCTAATCCTGTATGAATTTCCACTTTGGTGAGTATCCATCTTCATTATAGGTCTAAGCCTGTGTTCGATTATTTTTAACTCAGCCTCTGAACATATATATTTGTATTCGTTGCGATATTCTAGCATTAATTTTCCCCCGAATCATCTAAGTATTGTAAAAACTCACTATCAAGATATGGTAATCTCTCTCTTATAAAAGTTTCTATAAAACTGTTATCAGTTGAATAACCACCATCTGGCCATCTTTCATGTTCTCTTTCCCTTGCGCCACTTTCTGTAACTTCGTCATATAGGGTGTTGGCATAGTTTACAAAGGATTCAGTTTCTAGGAAACCGCTGCGTAGTTCTTTCCATCTTTCGGCTACTTTTTGGCGGAAGTTGCCTACGTTATTTTGCCATAGACGTTGTTCTAAGTATGTATCAAGAGCTTCACTATCAAGTTCACATAATAAATTTTTTGATAGTTCAGAATTATAAGAAGTATATAGTGGTTGTGTAATATCCCACGATAAACCAAATATTCCATCTAAATCCCAAGCCATTCTTTCTATTTTCTCTTTCTCATAAATAAAAATACTATTTTTCCAACGATTATCACCTGCATACATTAACTCTAGAAGTATAAAATAATTAACTTCTTTGTCTATATCAATATATTTCAATATTTGATTTTTAAATCTTTCATCATACGAATAATATATTAAATCAACTAAATTTTCTAATGGTATCCATTTATTATTAACATTCTTACCTTTAAAAATTATCTCTGTATCATCAAAATAATTATTTTCTGTATTAAAATCACTTAATTTTGGAACTGTATATCCATTTATTTTATATATAATTCCATAATCTTCATTTATATTCATAGAATTTTGCGTGGGAATCTCTTGTAAGGCATATAGACCATAATAATTATTGTCAATAAAAACTTCAACATACTTTATATCTAATCCGTTATTATCATTAAGTTTCTTCCATGTTTTCATTCCCACTACATCTCTTATTTTAGAATTATCTTCATACATTGAATTCAAGGAATATTTATAATTAGCTTTCATTCCTAAAACCCCACTTTTAATTAAATCTTTTCCAGATTGATCTATAAAATTTATAGTATAACTCTTTTTATCAAAAAATATACTACTACTTCCTCTTACTTTCAAATTTGCTAAACTATTTTTCATAGCTATATCATTTTCATTCCATATAGTAATATATCCCTTTGCATTTTTATTTGATATTAAATTATTTTTGTCATTACCTTTATTATTTAAATTAATATTAACTATAGGTAAATTTATTAACTTTATATTATAAATTTTATACTTATTTTTATTATAAGCTACAATTTTTATATTATTTTTAGATATTATTTTTTTTACAATTGTTTTTTTATCGTAGTATATATCAAAGTTATAGTTATTTATTGCCGAAAAATAATATACATTATTATTTTTATCATATGGTATTTCATTATCTTCATATTTTATATCAATTAAATTATACTTACATTCTTTTTTATTCTCTTTTATACTTTTTATATCTTCAATAGTAATATATTCTATATTTTTTATAGATATACAATTACTAAAATCCTCTAATCCCTCTATATCAATTATATAAAATATACCTATAAAAAATATAAGTCCCGTCAAAATAATTAGTCTATTTTTCATATATATTCCTCATTATATTACATTAAAATTAATAACCCCCATCTAAATTTTCATTAAATGGGGGTATTTTACTTTTTAATTACTATTAAACTACACTATTTAGATTCTTTAAAATTTATTTTATTTTCGCTTGCATAAGTATTAGCATAAGAATCTGATTTTCCAGATATAATAACATTTTTGCAATCTTTAAAGGCATCTTTGTCTATTTCTAATACACTATTAGGTATTTTAACTAATTCTAATTTATCACAGTCTTTAAAAGCATTTTTATTTATTTTTGTTACTTTATAATCTTTTATTTTTGCTTTTATTTCAACTTTTTCACCTAATCCTGTAAAGTTATAAACTTCTGCAGTACCATCATTTAATAAGTTATATTGAATACCATCTTCTTCAATAATCATTTCAGTATCTTTAGTTGCTTTTAATATCTTTTGTCCGTTGTAATTTCCTATACCATTTATAGTTATTAAATTAGAATCTTGATCTAAACTATAAGTTACTGTATAGTCTTGTCCTTCTTTTAAATCTTCTATCGCTAATGTTCGATTATTAGTTGAATCAAGATTATTAACTTCTAAATTTAAATCTGCTGTTTCTATATCTTGTTTATTAATAGTAAATGTTTTTATTATTGTTCCTGTATAATATGGTTCTATACCTTTTATTGTTACTGTTACAGTACCTACATCTACATTATCTGAGTAACTTACTGTATAGTCTTTTCCTTCTGTCATTCCTTCTATTGTTACTTTTGGTGTCTTTTCTTTTCCGTCATAAGTACTTTCTGTATATTCTAAGTTTGCTTCTACTGTACTCATTTTTCTGTAAATCGTAAAGTGTCTTATTACTGTTCCTGTATAGTTTCCTTTTCCTTTTATTGTTACTGTTGCTTCTCCTGGATTTATGTTGTTACTATACCATACTTGATAATCTGGTCCTTCTTTTAATCCTTCTACTGTTGCTTTTGGTAGTAATTGTCCTCCAGAATACGGCGCTCTATTTGTATATAAATATACATTTAATGTTGATATGTCTATTCTTGGATCTTTTATTTCAAATTCCTTTTCTACTACGCCTCTATAGTCTCCTATTCCTTCTACCACTACTTTTGCTTTTCCTATTTCTACATTATTTTCATAGTTTACTACATAGTCTTTATTTTCTTCCAATCCTTCTATTGTCACATTCGGTGTCTTTCTTTCTCCATCATATGTATAACTAGCTTTTTCTAATTTTACTTCTAATGTAGCTATATCTATTCTTTCTTTATTTTCTTCTTTTATTGTAAACGTATCTTCTATTGTTCCTGTATAGTTTCCTTTTCCTTTTACTATTACTTTTGCTTCTCCTACATTTACATTATTCTCATAGCTTACTTCATAGTCTTTTCCTTTTTCTAAACCATCTATCTTTACATCTGGTTTTCTTTCTTTTCCATTATATTCACATTCTTTGTAAGCTAATTCGATTTTATTTCCTTCTATATCCTTTGGTACTATTTTAAATGTTTTTGTAAGTGTACCTTGAGTAAGTTCTCCTATACCTGTTATTACTACTTTTGCTTCTCCTGCATTTATATTATTTGAGTAACTTACTGTATAGTCTTTTCCTTCTGTCATTCCTTCTATTGTTACTTTT
>CAYWQZ010000059.1:0-2015 GCA_964460565.1 uncultured Mycoplasma sp. | reverse complement strand
GGTAGTAATTGTCCTCCAGAATACGGCGCTCTATTTGTATATAAATATACATTTAGTGTTGATATATCTTTTGCTTGATCTCCACACACAGTGCAAATGCACATTCCTGTTGTTTCATAATCATCCATATTTACATAATCATGACCTTTAGCAGTTTCATATTTTAAAGTTTTCTTAACTCCTAAGCTATTTTGAACTACCTTATATCCTCTTTCTATACAAGTTGTTGGAACATCCTCCACTACTGTTAATTCATCTGCAAGACCTGTAACATCAAAATAGTATATATCTGTTCCATAAGTAAACCAACCTTTTTTAGCTACACCATCCATAAAATACATCTTCTTACCTGTTGTCTCATCAGTAGCAAATCCAGTATAATCTCCTAATTCTTTAGAATATCCACAATTATCACAAGTTAAATATTCACCATCATAAACATATTCATGACCATTCTTACATTCTTCTTTAACATTAGTCTTAGTATAACTATCGATTATAGATCCATCAATATCATGAGTTACAACAGTAAATTTATCATCAGTAGTTGATGCAGTTATATAAATACCATTAAAATCTTGACTTGCCATTGCAAAATGGAAATTAGGATTATTAGTTACTGAATAAGATTTTTCACCTGTAGAACCACAGATATAGTAAACTATACCATCATCTTCATTTACTTTACCATCTTTTATTGGTTCAGTTCTTGCATAACTGTGATCATGTCCAGAAAATACAAAATCTATTCCAGCTTCTTCTGCTGCACTTGGAACTAATTCATTTATCATTTCATTAGAACCTGCTGTATTTGTATAATAAGCTGGTTGATGCATTGTAAGTACTTTCCATTTACATTTACTAGCTTTTGCGTCTTGTTCTAACCATTCTAAATCAGCTTTAAGTTGAGCTTTGTTAGTTGTGTAGTTTATTGTTGCTACATAAACATTACCATATTCAACTGAATATCTTCTTGAATTTGGTAAATTATAAATATTTTGTGCTGCATCTCCATCTAAATCACCCATATATTCATGGTTACCTAGAACATGAACCATATCTACACCACTTATATAATTATCTCCAAATAATTGAAGAACATCTGTCCAGTGGCTATAAATTGATGCATTATCTACTGAGTCACCTGTTTGTATACCAAAGCTGTAGTTTCCATCTTTGGCTAAGTTTGATGCTATCTTATCTACATTTTCTTTATTAGATACTTGTGTATCACCTATAACAAAGAAATTAGTGTTTGTACCATTTCTATTAGTTTTAAATGTTTTAACCTCTGACCATTGTTTTCCATCACCAACGCGATATGCGTATTGTGTATTTTTAGTTAAACCAGTTGCAAGTACTTTATTTACTCTAACTGATCTATTTAATTCATCACTTGATGAACCCAAGAAACTTTGTAATTTACTAGTTCCTTCTATATTTTTGAATGCTTTTTCTCCATTTTTATCGTAATCTGCTTTTGTAGCAATTTGCATTATAGCTTTAGCATCAGATGATTTTGGATTTGACATCCATGTTATATTCTTACTAGTTGCTGAACCTGTTGTTGCATTTGATACAACATATTCAGGAAGTCCATCTTCATTACCTGCAGCACTTGTAGTTTGAACAGTTAATGAATAAGATATATCATCACCTTTTGTTGCATATATAGTAGATTTTCCTACAGTTTGACATAATACATCAGTTTGAAGATATCCTTCTTCATTAGTTTTTCCTATTTCACTACCATTTTTATATATAGTTGCCTCTGAAACAGGATTGCCTTCTGTATCTGTTACATATATCTTTCCATCAAATCCAACTACCATTTGGTCTGTTGTTACTGTAAGTGGTGCTATAACTTCCAAACTTTCTTGTCTAGTTGAGAAAGATTTTGTATATGCTTTATCTTGATCAGTATTAAAAGTTATTAAACCTTTTTGAGCTGTATATCTAAATACTGAACCTTTTTTAAGGTCTTTAGATATTTTAAAGCTAATTGTAGCTATATT
>CAYWQZ010000058.1:0-5645 GCA_964460565.1 uncultured Mycoplasma sp. | reverse complement strand
CATCTTCTAGTACTCTTAACTTACGCACTAATTCTTTTCTTTCCATATATCCCTCGCATATTCTTAATAATATTATTATCAACAATTATCTATAAAATTACTACATCTTCAATTAATTAATGCTTATTTTATCATATTTTTCCATATTTGTAAAGAAAAAAATAGTCCATTCTTTAACAAAAAAATACCATTATTATTAAAAACAATGATATTTTATACTTATTTTTCAATTATTATAGTTACTGGTCCATCATTAATTAGACTTACTTTCATATCTGCTCCAAAGATACCTGTTTCTACTTTTAAATTACTATTTTTTAGATTTTCATTGAATAAATCATATAATTTAGTTGCTTCTTCTCCTTTTAAAGCATTTACATAACTAGGTCTATTACCTTTTCTAGCATCTCCATATAATGTAAATTGTGATATTGATAATATTTCTCCTTTTATATCAGTTACTGAAAGGTTCATTACACCATTTTCATCATCAAATATTCTTAAGTTTAATACTTTATTTGCCATATATTTTACAGTTTCTTGATTATCATTTTCAGTAAAACCCACTAATAACATTAATCCTTTGTCTATTTTTCCTACTATTTTATTATCTACTTCTACTTGAGAGTTTGTTACTCTTTGTACTACTACTTTCATTTTACTATCCTTTCTACATCTATTATATTTTTAATTTTGTTTAGTCTTTTTATATATTCATTTAAATTATCTAATGTTTCAACTTGTAATAATACAGAATATACATTATTTTCTATTTTACTTATTGTATTTATATTTTCTATAACAACTGGTAAGTTATTTACAGCGCTTATTAAATCAATCATTATATTATCTTTAGTATTTGTATATATTACTAATTCTGAGTAGTATTTATTATTTGTTTTTTTATTCCAAAAAGCACTTATCATTCTTTCATCTAAATTATCTATGTTTTGACAATTTTTTCTATGAATACTTATACCATTTGTTTTTGTTATATAGCCTACTATTTCATCACCAGGTACTGGGAAGCAACAATTTGCTATATGAGTTTTTATATTATCAGTATCTCCGACAATTATATCGTTAGTACTTCTGTCAACTAGTGTTTGAACTTTAATTTCTTTAGTTTGTTCTATGTTTTCTTCGTTTTCTTGTTTTACAATACTTTTAGCAGAATATTTATTATTACCTATGTTTAAATATAAATCTTCTAAACTATCTACTTTAAATTCTTTTAGTACTTTATCAATGTTATCTTGTTTGTAAAATTCACTAGATGATATTTTTTTTCTACGTAATTCTTTTTCTAATAAATCTTTTCCAGATTCTATGTAATCTTCTTTAGTTGTTTTATTGAAGAAAGATTTAATTTTATTTTTTGCTTGAGTTGTTTTCGCAATATTTAGCCATTCACGTGATGGACCGTTTCCATTTTTGTTGGTTATAATTCTTACTATGTCGGTATTTTTTAATTCATATGAAAGAGGTACCATGACATCATTTACTATAGCACCAGTTGTGCTGTCTCCGACTTGGGAATGTATTTTGTAAGCAAAATCTATTGGTGTAGAACCACTAGGTAATTCAAAAACATCTCCTTTTGGGGTATAAACATAAATATTGTTATTTAATACTTCATCTTTTACTTTGTTAACAAAATCTTCTGCTCCAAGTTCTTTTTCGTTTAATTCTATAATTGATTTGTAAAATTGCAATTTTTGTTCGGTTACATTTTGCATTTCAACAGCAGCATTTTTATTTTCTTTATAAGCCCAATGTGAGGCAATACCATTTTCTGCTATTTCATCCATTTGATAAGTTCTAATTTGAATTTCAAATAGGTATCCATCGTAACCAAATACTGTTGTATGAAGTGTTTGATAAAGATTGGTTTTAGGCATTGCTATGTAATCTTTAAATCTTTTTGATAATGGTTTATATTTAGAATGAATAAGTCCTAAAACTTGATAACATTCTTGTTCTTCATCTACTAAAATTCGCATTGCAAGAAGATCATATATGTCAGAAAAAGTTTTTCCTTTATCTAATTTTTTGTAAATACTATATATGCTTTTTGCACGCCCTTTTATTTCGTGTTTGATATTATTTTGCATTAGAAGTTCGCTTACTTCATTCATCATTTTTTCAACACATTTTTCTCTTTCTATTTTAGTATTATTTAAACGTTCAACTATATCATAATAAACTTCAGGCTTTAGATATTTTAAGCATAAATCTTCTAGTTCACTTTTTATTTTATGCATACCTAAACGATGAGCAATAGGTGCCAAAATTTCTAAAGTTTCTTTTGCTTTTTCTTTTTGTTTTTCAATTGGTAAAGCATACAAAGTTCTCATATTATGAAGTCTATCTGCTAATTTTATAATAATTACTCTTACATCTTCACACATACCAACAATTATTTTTTTATAATAATTAGTTAAATATTCATTTTCTGTTGATACGTTAATGCTATTAATTTTAGTTACACCATCTACTAAATTAGCAATAGTGGTACTAAATTCTTTTACTATTTCTTCTTTATTAGTAGAAGTATCTTCTAGAACATCATGAAGTAGTGCTGCTACTAAGGTTTCATAATCAGCATGAATAGTAGTTAAAATTAATGCTACCATTACTGGGTGATTTATGTATTCTTCACCTGTTTTACGAAATTGTCCTAAGTGTTTTTTTTCAGCATAAAAGTATGCTTTTTTTACTATTTCTATTTCTTTTTCTGGTAAGTAAGTGTTTAATACTTCGATTAGTTTTTCATAATTATTTGTTTCTGTTTTCATTTTTACACCTTCTTAAAAATTATCTATATCAAGTTTTAATATATCGTTTACCATATCTGATAAACATAAGTCTGTACTTTTTCTCCATTTTGTATCTTTTAAATAATTCCAAATATCTTCTTCAGTAATATTTTTATTATTTATTTCTTCTTTTTTTATTCTAAGTGCAGGCATTAATCTATTTTTTAATTCATTTAAATTATTAAATTCCATAAGTTCTCCTTTTATAAAAATATTATCTTATAATCTATATTTTTAGTAGAATTTTATTACATTTAAAAATAGTTTTATAATTATCATTTTCATTGTTTTTCCTTCTGATAGGTCTTAGTTATTTTTCGTTCTAACATATTATCGACTTCATGTATGATTATACACTATTTTTAGTAAAAATAAAATACTCAAGTGCAGATTATTACACGAATAATTGCTCTTTGAAAGTTAGAAAAATAGAAATGGTTTTAATTTTGTTTCATCTTTTTCATATACTTTGTATAATACAAAATTATTATTATTTTTTGTAAATATAACTTTATCTTTGGTATAAATATTATCTATTAAAGAGCCATTTAATACTTTGTTTTCTAGTTCTTTTGGAATTTCTATTTTTTCTATATCAAATATATCTTCTATATCTAGTAGTTTATAATTATTGTTTTCTATGTCTCCTATGGTATAGGCGTTTTCTAATGATAAATTATCTTGTTTTGTTCTTTTTAAGTTATTCATACACATTGGAATATTTATTTTTTTGGATATGTCATTAATTAAACTTCTTATATATGTTCCTTTACTTACTTTACAAGAAAATGTAAAATAATTATCTTTTAGTTCTAGTAAGTTGATATTAAAGATAGTAACTTTTTTGCTAGGTAGTTCTATCTTTTCATTATTTCTAGCGTATTCATATAGTTTTTTTCCATTTACTTTTACTGCTGAATATATTGGTACTTCTTGTAAGTATTCTTTTTTAAAAGATTTTAACACTTTTGTTAACAACTCTTCTGATATGTTAAAATTATTTGTTTCCTCTGTTACATCACCAGTTATATCATAAGTTGTTGTTGATTTTCCTATTAAAACTTCACAAATATATTCTTTGGTATCGTTTTCAAATAAGTTTCCCACTTTAGTAAATGAGCCAATTCCTATTACTAAAAGACCGGTAGCTAGTGGATCTAAAGTTCCAAAGTGTCCAACTTTTTTGGTATTAAATTTTTTAGATATTATGTTTACTATATCACGTGAGGTATAGTTTTTATCTTTATTTACAAGTAATATTTTATTCATGACATCACCTTTTTCTTTATTTATTTTATCACTATTAAATGAAAAAAGATAGGAAAACCTATCTATTTTGTTGCTAAAGTATATCTAGTAGAAGTATCAATAAATGCTTTACCTGTATGACCGTTATATGTATAGAATAGTCCTGCAGTTGTTGTTAATCCGTTTCCACCACTTCTAGAAATCCATGTATTTGTTGATGATGGGAAAGCATAAGTGTTTTCATACCAACCTGAAGTCTCTACTAAAGCATGTTGTAAACCTGCAGTAGTATAAGCATCAGTTGTTGTATATGTATTTAAATATTGTGCTGTTGGTAAACTTGAGAAACCAGAAGCATCAACTGTACTTGAGTAATTTCCCATAATACTTTCATATGAACCACCAACCATATCGTAAACGCCATATATATTACCAGTAGTTGACGCTAGAACTCCTTTTGTACTTTTATATTTATTATTAGCATCAGTACATGTAGTACTTGAAGATGACGCATTTACTGTATCTCCTGCAATACCTGTTTTATAGGTAGAGCAATTATTTATAGTAACATCGGTACAACTAGTACTTGAAGAACATCTTCCATATAAACTTTGTGCTAAATATGCGGTTGCTCCCCATTCATTATTTTTCATCATATGTGTATCTACTGTATTAGAAAGTCCATATATATTTCCACTATTTTTCATATTAGTACCGACTGTGGAGAATGTAGAAATTCTAGCTCCACGCCAACTAATCATATTTGGTTTAATAAGTGGACTTATTGTTGTTAAATCGCAACCTGTTCCACTGGAATCAGTTGCAGCAGTACATGCTATATTGCTAGATGGTTCAAATTTTGAAACCCAGAAACCATTTAATTCTTTACTACCTAATGTAAAGGCATCATGTGCTTTTTCTTTAGTTGAAACAAATTTTATATTAAATGCACCAGGACTTGAAGCTGTGCCTCCATTATATGAACCATTTGATGTAGCACTAAATCTTGGTATCCATACCCACATACTATTAATTGATGAAATTGGTATTTCGGTACCTGCACTAGCATTTACATAATAATCTCTATTTCTTACTTTAGTAAAGTCAAAATAAGTTGTTAGTTTATCTTTTGGAATACTTTTATATTGATTATTATTATATGCTGTTAATACTTCTGACTTTGTTAATGCTTTATCCCAAGTCATAAAGTTTTTAATTGTTCCTGAAAAAGGTGAAGTTCCATTTGTTGTAGAGGTTCTTTTTCCTAAAGTAGATATATCAGAATTATAAAAATAATCTTCATAAGAACTTTTTGTTTGCTCTACACCATTTATATATAGTTTAATATCAGTAGTACTGTTAGCAACAATTGTAATTGTATACCAAGTATTTGTTGATAATCCATCGGAAGAATACGAATTATATTCACCTATATCATCTGCAGTTACTAAAATAGTACCATTAGATGCTATAAAAAATCCTATTCCTGTTGATGAATCAACAAAAACTAGTTGTCCTGCATCTCCAGTGAGTCTTGTTGTTTTAAATGTAACTGAATATGTAGCAGGAAGTGTTACT
>CAYWQZ010000057.1:0-5660 GCA_964460565.1 uncultured Mycoplasma sp. | reverse complement strand
AAAAAAGTGACAAAAATTGACTAAAGTTTACACTTTAGTCTTTATTTTACATAAAATATTTGTTATATTTAAAGTGGAGGTGTATTATGAAAGCACTTGTAACTGGAGCGTCTTCTGGTATTGGAAAAGAAATGGCTATTTATTTAAGTAAACTTGGATTTGAACTTATTTTAGTAGCTAAAGATAAAGAAAAACTAGAAGAATTACAAAATGAATTAAAAACTAAATCTAAAGTAATAGTACTAGATTTAAGTGATGAAAAAAAAGTAAAGGATTTATATTTATTAACTAAAAACGATGATATTGACCTACTTATTAATAATGCCGGATTTGGTTTATTTGGTGATTATAATGAAGTAGATATAAAAACTGAATTTAATATGATTGATGTAAATATAAAAGCAGTTCATCTACTTACTAGGTTATTCCTAAAAGATATGGTAAAAAAAGATAAAGGATATATTTTAAACGTTGCATCATCTGCAGGACTTTTAAAAGGAGGTCCACTTATGAGTACTTATTATGCTACAAAAAGTTATGTAACTACATTTACTTTATCAACTTATGAAGAATTAAGAAGAAATAAATCAAATGTAAAAATTAGTGTTTTATGTCCTGGACCTGTTAATACTAATTTTAATAAAGTAGCAAAAGTAGAATTTAATTTAAAATCATTAAGCGCAGAATATGTTGCTAAATACGCTATTGATAAGATGTTTAATAATAAACTTTTAATAGTACCAGGTTTTTCTACTAGATTAGGTTTATTTGTATCTAGATTTATTCCAACTAAATTACTTCTTAAAATAACTTATAAAATACAAAAAAGGAAAAGATCGTGAGATATTTAATTACTTTTTCTTATGATGGTTCTTCTTTTAAAGGCTATCAAAGACAAAAAAATTTAAAAACAGTACAAGGTTCTATCGAAGAAGTTTTAACTAAATTAAACAATAATAAAAAAGTTAATTTAGTTTCATCTGGTAGAACAGATATAGGAGTACACGCATTAAATGCTAAAGCTCACTTTGATTTAGATATTAATATAACTTTATATAGTTTACAAAAAGTATTAAATAAAAAACTAAATGGAGAAATATATATAAAAGAAATAGAAATAGTAGATAATAATTTTCATGCTAGATATAATGTAGCATATAAAACATATATTTATTATATAAATACTAATACATATAATCCTATAGAAAGAAATTATATATATCAATATAATAAAAAATTAGATATAGAAAAAATGAAAGAAGCATTATATTTAATAAAAGGAATACATGATTTTAGAGGTTTTTGTTTTCAAAGTAAAGAAAAAGAAAATACAATAAGAGAAATAATAGACTTTTCTATAATAGAAAAAGATGGTATTATAGAAATATCTATTACTGGTAATGGTTTTTTAAGAAAAATGGTTAGAAGTATAGTAGGTATATT
Source organism: uncultured Mycoplasma sp. (assembly GCA_964460565.1). Taxonomy (GTDB): domain Bacteria; phylum Bacillota_I; class Bacilli_A; order RF39; family UBA660; genus HGM10836. Next base: position 4,217 of record CAYWQZ010000057.1, on the reverse strand, counting down.
AATAGAAATAGGTAGTTTAAGTAAAGAAAAAGAAGAAATTATTAAAATATTAGATAATAAAGGGTTGTTTCATAATAAAAATATTGTACCAGGGCGTGGTTTATATTTAAAAGAAGTAGTATATAAGGAGTGATTAGATGATAGAAATAATTGAAAAGTATAATGGAATTATAAATGATTTTATATGGGGAATACCTTTAATAGTATTATTATTAGGTACTGGTATTTATTTTTCTATTAGATTAGGATTTTTACAAGTTACAAGATTAAAACCAATATTTAGAAATATTAAATCAAATTTTAGTAAAAAAACAAAAGAAAATAAAAAGAAAAAAGGAGAAATATCTTCATTACAAGCAGCCCTTGTTGCTTTAGGAGGTATAGTTGGAAGTGGTAATATAGCAGGAGTAGCAACTGCTGTAGCTTCTGGTGGACCTGGTGCTATAGTATGGATGTTAATTGCAGCATTCTTCGGTATGGCTATTAAATTTGCAGAAATTACTTTAGGTATTATGTTTAGAAGAAAGGATAAAGATGGTACTTACTCATCTGGTCCAATGTATTACTTAAGAGATGGTTTACATAGTAAATTTTTAGCAGGAGCATATGCAGTATTTGCTATACTTTCCTATGTAGTAATAGTGGCAATGGTAGATACAAATACAATTGTAGATGCCGTACGTGCTAAATTTGATATATCACCACTTATTATAGGAATTACACTTGCTGTAATAGTAGGTATTATTATCTTTGGTGGTGTTAAAAGAATTGGTAAATTTAGTAATTATGTAGTTCCTTTTATGGGTATTTTATATATTGTTATAGGTATCGTTGTAATTATTATGAATATAAATGAAGTTCCTAGTGCAATTGTAACAATAGTAAAAGCAGCCTTTACACCACAAGCAGCCTTTGGTGGTTTCGCAGGAGCCTCAGTTAGAGAAATAATGCGTTATGGATTTGCAAGAGGCATGTATTCTAACGAAGCAGGAATGGGTAGTGCTGCAATAACACATGGACCAGCTCAAGTAGAAAAACCAATCGACCAAGCCTTATGGGCTCCAGTTGAAGTTTTCCTTGATACAATGGTAATATGTTTAATATCTGGTTTAATTATTGTTATAAGTGGAGTATGGACTACAGGAGAAGGTGGGGCCGCCTTAATGATTAATGCTTTTGATAAAATATTCCCAGGTAATATAGGAGGATATTTAATAATGGTTGTCTCATTCTTATTCTCATTTACTTGCTTAACATCATCAGGTTATAGTTGCGAAGAATGTGCTCAATATCTTTTCGGAGAAAAAAGCAAATACGTAATTAGAGTATTATGGGTAATATTTATTGTACTTGGTGCAGTAATAAAACTAGAATTAGTTTGGGATTTAGCAGATACTGTAAATGGCTTTATGGCTATTCCAAACCTAATAGGTATATTACTATTAAGTAACTTAGTAGTAAAAGAAAAGAAAAACTATTTTAAAAAAAAGTAAAAAGTACATGCTAAAAGTACTTTTTTAGTTAATAAAGATAGTTTTAAGTAAAATTAATTATTTCTTTTAAAAAATAATATAAAATTCTTGTAAATTCATAAAAAAAGAAATATAATATCTTTAGGAGGAATAGAATATGGTATATGTAATTATTGGAATAATTGTGGTACTAATTATTTATGTTATATCTACTTATAACAGTTTAGTTTCTTTAAGGAATAAGAAAGACGATCAATGGAGTCAAATTGATGTTCAATTAAAGAGAAGATCTGATTTAATTCCTAATGTAGTTGAAACTGTAAAAGGATATGCAAAACATGAAAAAGGAACTCTTGAAGATGTAATAAAAGCTCGTAATACATTTGTTACTGCTTCTACACCAGAAGAAGAGATGAAGGCTTCAGGAGAATTAACTAAGACTTTAAGTAAATTAATGGCTCTTCAAGAAGCATATCCAGAACTTAAAGCAAATGAAAACTTTATGGAATTACAGAAAGAATTAAAAGATACTGAAGATAAAATTAGTTATTCAAGACAATTTTATAATGATACAGTATTAATATATAATAATAAAGTACAAATGTTTCCATCAAATATTATTGCAAATATTTTTAACTTTAAAAAAGGTTCTTTCTTTGAAATTGCTGAAGAAGATAAAAAAGTACCAGAAGTTAAATTCTAAGATACATTTGTATCTTTTTTCTTTTATTAAAATTTATAAATAAAAGTATATTTTAATATTTCTTTCATATAATGTAATGTAATAAAGAAAGGAATGATAAAATATATGGATACACTTAAAGTATCAAGTAAATCTAATCCAAATTCAGTAGCAGGAGCATTAACAAATGTTTTTAGAGACAAAGGAACAGTAGAAATTCAGGCTATTGGGGCGGGAGCACTTAATCAAGCTATTAAAGCAATTGCTATAGCAAGAGGTTTTGTCGCACCAAGTGGTAAAAATTTAGTATGTATACCTGCTTTTACTGATATTAGTATTGAAGGAGAAGAAAGAACCGCGATTAAATTAATTGTAGAATCTAAATAGGTTCTTTTTTGTTACATATAAATTATTTTTAGTAATTATTTGTAATTTTTATCATATATATTACTAGGTGATGTTATGTCTTTAGAAAGTTTTAAAAATTTTGTTAGAGAAAAACCTAATTTAGCAAATTATGTAAAAAGTAATGAAATGACATGGCAAAAGTTCTATGAAATGTATGAGTTATATGGTTCTTCTTCTAGTGTTTGGGATAAATATATAGGTAGCGTTAGTAATACTAGTAATACTTCTTCTTTTAAAGATATGTTAAACATGGTAAAAAATATTAATATGGACGAATTACAAAAAGGAATAGGCTCTCTTCAAAAGGGAATAGGGTATATCCAAGATTTAATTAAAAGTAAAGATACTAGTTCTTTAGGTAGTATAAGAAAAGAAGAATATAAACCTAGACCTATATATAAACATTTTGATGATTAATGAGTATAGAATTACAATATAAATTAAGAGAGAATTCTATTTATTTAAAGTATTTAAAAGAAAATTCTTTTTGGTATAAATATTTAAATAGAAATAATAATTATTTTAAACTTTTTGAAGATGATATGAAAACAAAATATAAGTTAAGAACAGAAGATAGATTATCTAAAATTTCTGATAGTTTGGATACTATTTCTAAATTCATGGATATATTGAGTTAAAAATATATCTTTTTTTTTGATTTTGTTGTATAATCATTTTAGGATAGGTGATAGTGTATGAATAAAAAAGGTTTTACTTTAGTAGAAGTAATTGCAGTAGTAGTTATTATGGGTATTTTAGCACTTATAGCAATACCTAATACAACTAGGTTATTAAATGGAGGTAAAAAAGAACAAATGATAACTGAAGCTGGAATATTAATTTCTAAAGCAAAATATGAGTATAAGATGAGTAACGGAACAATAACTGAGTTTACTTTTGAAGATTATTTAAAGGATAAGTCAGATGGATATGGTGATTCTTATACAGCAGGCACAGTTAGATATGCGAGTGGTGAATATCAAGTTGATTTACGAACAAAGAATCATTGCTTAAGTAGTACAAAAGATGGGAAATGTGGGTCTATATCAGAAAAAAATGTAAGTAATGCTTACGTAGTAGAGGTGAAATAAGATGAATAATAAAGGTTTTGCAATAACAACAGTAGTTTATTCTATAATAATACTTTTGTCACTTGTTATGCTAATTGCACTTGCTATAGTTAAAGATGAGTATTCAGATCAAAAAGATTTTATAAACGAAGTAAGAACTCAGTTAAATGAACATTTATCTCAAGGTGCTAAAAAGGAGGGATAGTATGCATAAGAATAAAAAAGGATTTACTTTAATCGAACTTTTAGCGGTTATAGTAATATTAGCAATTATTTCTTTAGTAGCAGTTCCTAATGTAGTTAGTATGTTAGATAGAAATAAGAAAAAACAAATGGTATTGGACGCTAAAGAAATGTTAAATAAGTTTCAAAACAAGTTAACTTTAGGTAAATGTGATGATGATTTTAAAAATAGTAATATATGTAAAATTGAATATAGTGAACTTGGTTTAGATGGTAAAGAAGATGGATATGGAGATTTATATACAGATGGTTCTGTAACATACTATAAGGAAGAGAAAAAATATGTTATTGTATTAATAACAGATTATCATTGTTTTGCAAGTGATAATAAGTGTACTTCTT
>CAYWQZ010000056.1:0-5674 GCA_964460565.1 uncultured Mycoplasma sp. | reverse complement strand
TTTACTTTCTATGCAAATGGATATTAATAAAATATCTGAAGTAACAAAATTATCTGTTAATGAAATAAACTCTCTAATTAAAGATTAATTTATAGTTAATCTTTTTTGATTAATTTTTAAATTTTAATTTTCTTTATAAATGTGGTATATCCTCTCCTAGATTTATAATTAATTGGAATACATTTATCAAAGCTACATTTAGAGCAAATAATATATGGTGGAGTAGAGATTGGTAAATTATTCCATTCATCTTCTTCTTCAAATTCTAGTACAGCTTCGATTGGTGCTTTGAATTGATATTTACATTTTGGACAGATGTAATCAACTGTTTTTCCGCTTAATTTAAACGGAAAGTTATTATAATTATACATTTAACATTCCTCCTTTCAGGTGACTTCAAATGCAAAGTTTAATTTTGTATTTAATTATATTATTAGGAGGTAAATGTGACAAAGAATTGATTATAAATAATGAGGAAGGTTTGGCAAAATGGTGATAGCAGAAAAGAGGTAATTGCTTTAGCACAAACATATTTTGCGGTACAAACAAGGAAGATGCAACTAGTAGAAAAGGAATATTCAAAATTATCAGAAACTGATAAAAGACTTTATCAAAGAGGTTTAATTAAAAAGGTAATAAAGATTTAAATAATGAAGTAAGTAGTAGAGGTGTGAGAAATTTTGAAAAATTTATAAATGCTGGTTATAGGGTCTATATGGAGGAGAAACTTAAAAGAAAAGGTTTAAGATATAGAGAAGATATACTTGATAATATGGGAAGTGAAGAGTTAATTTCTAATTTGTTTAGAATATCTCAAACTGAAGCAAAATTATAAAAGGGGAGAATAATGCAATTTTTACTCATTATGAAGTAGGTAAAAAAAGTTGGAACTACAATTGAAGAATTAGGAGGGACTATGCCTGAAGATTTACCGACTCCAGAGAAAAGTTTAAAAGAGATTGAAAAATTATTAAGATAATTTATATTTTTTATGTTTTATGTGTAAAAAAATAAAATAATGTAATTTTTTGTATCTTAAATTATTAAAAAATGTTATAATGATATTACAAGGGAGAGTGTTGTCATTTGGAAATAATAAGTATGAAGAATGTTTTTAAAACGTATTCCAATGGAGTAGGTGCAATATATGACCTTAGTTTATCTATAAAAAAGGGTGAATTTGTTTTTATTATTGGTGGTTCAGGTTCTGGAAAATCTACTTTAATAAAAATGTTATATAGAGAAGAAAAGCCTTCTCGTGGTGAGATTATATTAGGTGGGGTTAATGTTGCTAAGCTTCGTAATTCAAAGGTTTATAAGTTAAGAAGAAAAATAGGGGTGGTTTTTCAAGATTATAAGTTGCTTCCAAAACTTACAGTTTATGAAAATGTTTCGTTTGCTTTAGAGGTTACTGGTACAGATAATAAGCAAATTAGAAAAAGAGTGGTTGAAGTTCTTGAAAAGGTTGGTTTGAAACATAAACTTAAGGAGTATCCAGAAAATTTATCTGGTGGAGAGCAGCAAAGAGTTGCTATAGCGCGTGCAATTGTTAATAAACCTAGTATTTTAATTTGTGATGAACCTACTGGTAATTTGGATCCTAAAATTAGTATGGAAATTATGGATATTTTAAATGCTATTAATAAAGATTTGGGTACTACAATATTAATGGTTACTCATGATATTGATATTGTTAATAGTATGAAAAAAAGGGTTCTTGTTTTAAAAGATGGAAGACTTGAAAAAGATTATGAAGAAGGGAGGTTTAATGGTTAATTATGTTTAGAACTTTTTTTAGAAGTGTAAGAGATGCTTTTAAGAGTGTTGGTAGAAATTTTAGTTTGTCGCTTGCTTCTATATCTTGTATTACTATAACTCTTGTTATAATTGCTATTTCTCTTCTTGTTTCACTTAATGTTAGGAATTTTACTAAAGAAATTGAATCTGATGTTACTATTGTAGTATTTTTAGATTCTGATATTACTTCTGAAGATAAGGATAATTTTGAAAAATCTCTTAAGTCTTTAAGTAATATTGAAACTTATACTTATAAGTCTAAAAGTGAAGTTACTGATGATATGAAAAATGAAAATGAGACATTTGCTAATATTTTGTCTGATTGGGATGATACTGAAAATCCTTTGAAGGATACATATACAGTTAAAGTAATAGATGTTAGTAAGATTGGTAAGACTGCTAGTTCTATAGAAAGTATTACTGGTGTAAATACAGTTCAGTATGGTGAGGGTTTGGTAGAAAAATTAGTTGGTGCTTTTTCTGCTATTGAGAAGATAACTTTTATTGCTGCTTTAGCTCTTATAGTGGTTACTATATTTTTGATTATTAATACTATAAAACTTACTATTTTTTCAAGAAAAAGAGAGATATCTATTATGAGACTTGTTGGTGCAAGTAATTATAGAATTAGGCTTCCTTTTGTAATTGAAGGTATTATTCTTGGTTTAATTGGTTCTGTTATTCCAATTGTTATTACTATATATGGTTATTCATTTTTATATGATAAGTTTGGTGGTAAGATTATATCTCCAATTATTAAGTTAGTTGAACCTATGCCTTTTGTATTTTATATTTCTTTTGTAATAGCAGGTGTTGGTGCAGTTGTTGGTATGATAGGAAGTAGTAGAGCAGTAAGGAGGTATATAAAAATATAATGAAAAGATTTTTAGTTATTTTGATTCTTGTTTCATTTATTTTTGTACCTTTTGATATAAGTGCTAAAACAATTAAAGATTATCGTAATGAACTGGCTAATTTGAAAAAAGAAAAAGAAGAAGCAGAAAAAAATGAAGAAGAGGTACAAAAAAAGATTGATGAAGTTAACAAGGAAGTAGAGAAGATCGCTTCTGATATTGAAAAGAAAAATGCAGAAAAGAAAAAAACAGAAGAAGAGATTGCAACATTAGAAGTTGACATTGATGAAAAGGAAAAGCAAATTAAAGAGTTAGTTAGTTTTTATCAAATTTCTAATAGTGAGAATTTTTATTTAAAGTATGTTTTTGGAGCAGATAGTTTTACTGATTTTATATATCGTTTTTCGGTTATCGAACAATTAACAACTAGAAGTGATGAACTTGTTGATGAGATGAATGATTTGGTAAAAGAAAATGAGGAAAAGGTAAAGAAGTTAGAAAAAGAAAAGGAAGAGTTGAAGGAATTAAATGCTAAGGCACGTGAGAAATTAAGTACTTATGCTAGTCAAAAGACTAAATATAATGAAACTTCTATGGATATTGATACTCAAATAAGGAAAGTTGAAGAAAAAATAGAGTATTATAAGAGTCAGGGTTGTTCTGAAAATGAGAATTTAAATTCTTGTATGACTTCAATACCTTATGATTTTGGGTTTGATAGGCCTGTAAAATCTGGTTATATTAATGATGAGTTTGGTATGAGGTATCATCCTATTTATCATACATGGAAGAATCATAATGGTATAGATATTGATGGTAATAGGGAAGGTACACCAGTTTATGCAGCGGCAGCAGGTAAAGTTGTTGATGTTATGAAGAAGTATTATTGTGGTGGTAATATAGTTACTATTAATCATGTTATTGATGGTAAAAATTATACTACAAGGTATTGGCATATGCTTAAGATTACTGTTTCTGAGGGAGATATAGTGGAAAAAGGAGATCAAGTTGGTACAGTTGGAGGTGGTTCTACATCTTATTTGAATGGTGGTTATGATTCATGTACTACTGGAACCCATCTTCATTTTGAAATGGCTACAGGGCATTATTATGGAACTGGAAGTGGAAGTTATTCTAGTTGGAGTACTTATACTAAGAAAGTATTTGATCCAAGAGAAATGGTTTATTTTCCGGCATATGGAGTTAGATGGTAAAACAGGTATTTATATATCTGTTTTTTTTAGACTTTTATTATGTTTGATTTATGAATTTTTAAATATAATATATTCAAAGGAGTGAGGTAAAATGGGTGGATATTGTAATGATTCTTTTGGTAGTTTTTGGATATGGATTGTTGTAATAATTATTATTTTTGTTTTTTTCTTTAATAGTAGTAAGAATAAGGGTAGTTGTAATTAGTTTATGTATCTTTTTAAATTTTAAATTATTTATTATTTTCTGTTTTTGTAGTATAATACCAGTAGAAAGAGAGATAGGTTTATGGATAAGATAATAATTAAGGGAGCACGAGAAAATAATTTAAAGAATATATCGCTTGAACTTCCTAAAAATAAATTAATTGTAATGACTGGTGTATCAGGAAGTGGTAAGTCTTCACTTGCTTTTGATACTATATATAAAGAGGGAGAAAGAAGATATTTAGAGAGTTTATCTAGTTATGCTAGACAATTTTTAGGTGGTAGTGAAAAACCTGATGTTGATATGATTGAAGGTCTTTCTCCGGCGATTGCAATAGATCAAAAAACTACTAGTAAAAATCCTCGTAGTACTGTGGGTACTGTTACGGAGATATACGATCATTTGCGTTTGCTTTTTGCTAGAGTTGGTACTCCATATTGTCCTACTCACAAGGTGCCTATTACAAGTCAAAGTGTTGAGGAAATGACAAGTAAGGTTATGGAATTGGAGGAAAATACCAAGATTATAGTTTTGAGTCCGGTTGTGGAAGGTGCTAAGGGTACTTTTAAGGATTTGTTTTTAGATTTGAGAAAGAGTGGTTATGTTAGAGTTATTGTTGATGATGAGAATTATGATTTGTCTTCTGATATAGAACTTAAAAAGAATGTTAAACATTTTATTAGTGTTGTAATTGATAGAATTGTTGTTAAAGATGGTGTGCGTTCTCGTTTATTTGAGGCTATTGAAAATGCAAGCAAACTTGCAGATGGTAAGGTAATTGTTGATGTAGTTGGTGATAAAAAATTAGTTTTTTCTGAGAAGTTTGCTTGTCCTTATTGTTCGTTTTCCCTTTCTGAACTTGAACCTAGAACTTTTAGTTTTAATGCTCCATATGGTGCTTGTGATGATTGTAAGGGTTTAGGAGTAAAACTTGTTATTGATCCAGATCTTATAATTCCTGATAAGGATAAGTCTTTGATAAATGGTGCAATTGTTACTTTTGGGGATGATACTGATAATGTTTTCTTTAAAAAGTTTGAGTGTTTTTGTAAACATTATAATATAGATATTAACATTCCTGTTAAAAACTTAAGTGATGATGAAATGAATAAGATATTATATGGTACTTCTGATATAATTCATTTTAATTATGCTAGTAAAAGTGGTAATGTAACAAATAATTATGGTATGTATGAAGGTGTTATTAATAATTTAGAGCGTCGTTATGTTGAAACTTCAAGTGAATGGATAAGGGAATGGCTTGAAAAGTATATGATTGAACTTGAGTGTCCGACTTGTCATGGTGCTAGACTTAAGGATGAGGTTTTATCTGTTTTAGTTGGTGATAAGAATATATATGAGGCAACTTCTCTTAGTATTAGGGATTTATATAGTTTTTTGGATACTCTTAAGTTAAGTAAGGAGAAGGAACAAATTGCTAGTTTGTTAATTAAAGAGATTAAGGATCGTTTGTCATTTTTAATTGATGTGGGACTTGATTATTTAACGCTTGCTAGAAGTTCTTCAACTTTATCTGGTGGTGAATCTCAAAGAATTAGGCTTGCTACTCAAGTGGGAACAAGGCTTACTGGTGTTATGTATGT
>CAYWQZ010000055.1:0-5675 GCA_964460565.1 uncultured Mycoplasma sp. | reverse complement strand
ATTTCTTACATCTTTTCTCATTAAAATCAACTCCTATCTATCTTTAGAAAAGATAATATAATTGTATCATTTAATTTAAAAAGAATTGGTACAAACTGTCCAATTCCTACATTGACATTTTTGTCCAATTCTATATTAACATTTACACTAATAAGTTAAATTAAACTAAAAAAATAGAATAATAATATCCTATTTATATAATTATTTATCTATATAATTTAACTGTTCTAAGAGTATACCTGTTCCTTTAACTACACTAAGTAATGGGTCTTCTGCAATATGAATAGGGACTTTTAATTCTTCTTTTAATACTACATCTAAATCTTTTAAAAGAGCCCCACCACCAGTAATAGTTATACCATTTTCTATAATATCTGAAGATAATTCTGGAGCTGTTTTTTCTAAGACTTCTTTTATGGTATCTATTATTTTTTGTATGCTATTATGTAAAGCATTTTCTACTTCTTCGTTAGTTATTGTAATTGTTTTAGGTAGTCCTCCGATTAAATCTCTTCCTCTTACTTCTATTTTTTCTTTTTTAATTGGAGGTTTTGCAGTGCCTATTTCTTTTTTTACTTTTTCTGCAGTTTTTTCTCCAATTAAAAGTTTATATTTTTGTTTTATATAATTAATTATGTTTTCATCAAAAATATTACCTGCTACTTTAATTGAAGCACTTGTAACTATGTCTCCTAAAGATAATACTGCTATATCTGTTGTTCCTCCACCAATATCTACTATCATACTTCCTACTGGTTTACCTATATCAAGACCTGCTCCTAAGGCTGCAACTTTTGGTTCTTCTTCAACAAATACTTTTTTAGCACCAATTCTTTCAGCAGCCTCTTTAATAGCATTCTTCTCTACTTTAGTAATATTAGAAGGACAACAAATTACTATTCTAGGTTTAAAAATCTTATTTTTTAAATTTATTTTTTTAAATAAATATTCAAGTAGTATCTCAACCATTTCAAAATCTGCAATTACTCCATCTTTCATGGGTTTAATGGCTTTTATTTTACCTGGTGTTCTGCCTAACATTTCATTTGCTTCTTTACCAAAAGCAATAGGTCTTTTGCTATCTTCATCTATTACTATAACACTAGGTTCATCTAGAATTATGCCCTCTCCTTTTGAATAAATTAAGATATTTACTGTACCTAAATCTATTCCTATATCTTTAGATAACATTTTTAATCCCCATTTTTACTAAAATATTCTTCTGGATTAATTGTTTCATTATTACTATATAATTCAAAATGTAAATGATTTCCTAACTTACTATTTAAACTATTAGTGCTACTTTGTGCTATTTCTTGTCCGCTTGATACTTTATCATTTTCATTTACTAATATTTCATCTACTGATTGATATATGCTTATTAAATTATTACTATGTTCTATTTTAATTGTTTTACCGTTTATATCATCTTCTGTTATTGAAATAACTTTACCATCTAAAATAGCATATACTTTAAATACTTCATCACTTACATAATCTACCCCTTTATTTTGGATATATGTTCCTTCATAATAAGTAATAGAATTTTCTTGACTTTTTTCTTCTCCTTTATAATCATAATAATTTAAACCTATAGTTACATTTTCATCTTTATATGGTCTATTTAAACTACCTACTTTAATTTCATCTTTCATTACTGGTACTACATTATCTGTTAATATCTCATAAGATACATAAGTATAACCTTGTTCACTTAATTTAATTGCTACATTTTTAGAGGCAATTAATACATAAGTAATTAAAAATACTAAACTAATACTCATAAAAAACACTGCATTTAACATATATTTTTTTATCTTTTTTTCTATCATAAAATCACCCTATTACAAGTTTTACCAAGTTAATAGGGTTTTATACATTTTTTTAAAATATTTTTGTATTTTCTAATATATCATATAAAAAATTTACTACTAAATATATTTCTGATATTGCTAAAAAGAAATAAAATAGTCTTGCTTCTAGTACTTTATTTTTTTTGAAAATACTGTTTATATTTATACTATTTAATGAATATATAACTAGTGGAATAACTATTATATAAAGTATTAATTTAATCATTTTCTAACCTTTCTATATCATTAATTCTTTTTTGATATGGATCTATTTTTCTATATGTAGTAGTAAGAAAAGTATTAATTATTCTTTTTGCTTTTATAAAAGACATATTACCACTTAATGCAATAATGTTGGCATTATTATGTAGTTTAGAATAATATGCTTCTTTTTTTGTACTTACTTTAGCACACATAATATTTTTCATTTTATTAAGATAAATAGACATACCTATTCCTGTACCACATATTGCTATACCAATAGATACTTCTTTATTTTTTACACCATTACCTAAAAGAGAAGCATATTTAGTATAGTCAGTTTTTTCTTGATTAAAAGTTCCATAATCAATTACTTTACAATTTTTTTCTAAATATTTTATTAATTTTTCTTTTAATTCAAAACCACGATGATCGCTAGCTATTCCAATTTTCATTATTTAACACTCCATTTCTATTTAATTTTATCATTTATTATAAAAGAAGTAAATTAAAAAAATAGATAATTTTCTTTATTCTTAAAAGATTTCAGTATATTACAATAATTTTTATAAAATAAAAAGAGTAACAACTACTCTAATTATTTTAAATTATATTTCTTATTAAATTTTTCTACATTACCAGTTAAAATTTTTCCACCTTGTTTACCAGTATAAAATGGATGACATTTAGAACAAATTTCAACATGTACTTCTGGAACATTTTTAGTAGATTTTGCAGTAAAAGTTTCACCACAAGAACATTTAAATGTTACATCATAAGATTCTTTATGTATTCCTTTTTTCATATTTATCTCCTTTCGCCATAACTTATTTAAGTTATAGTAATAACTAACTTCGTATATTGTATCAAACTTTTCTATATTTTTCAAGTATTATTCATCAATTATTTTAATATCTGCTCCTACAGAGGTTAATTTTTTAATTATTCCTTCATAACCTCTTAAAATATGTTCTACATCTTCAATAATAGTTGTACCTTTAGCAATTAAACCTGCAATTACAAGAGAAGCTCCTGCACGTAAATCTGTTGCTTTTACTTCTTCTCCTTTTAAAGGGGTTTTTCCTTTGATAATTGATGTTTTATTTTCTATAGTAATATCTGCTCCCATTTTTTGTAAATATGGAATATGCATAAATCTATTTTCATATATATTTTCAGTTAATCTAGATACTACATCACATTGAGTTAAATATACTGAAAATGGTTGTTGAAGATCAGTTGGAAAGCCTGGAAAATAAGTTGTTTCTACATCTATACTTTTTATTGACTTAGTTTTATTGCATAATATATAATCTTCTTTTTCTATTATATTAGAACCACTTTCTATTAATTTATCAGTTAAAGCCTTTAAATATTCAAATATAATATTACTTATTTTTAAATCTTTTCCTATAAGAGAACCTAAAATAATATAAGTTCCTGCCTCTATTCTATCTGGTATTACTTCAATGAAACCTTCATTTAACTCTTCTACTCCTTCAATTGTTATAGTACTAGTACCTGCACCAGTGATTTTAGCACCCATACTATTTAGAAGATTAGCAACATTTGTTATTTCAGGTTCACAAGCAGCATTAGTAATAGTTGTTTTACCTATTGCCTTAACGCTTGCAAGCATAATATTTATAGTAGCACCAACTGAAGCCATTTCTAAATTTATGTCTGTACCCACTAATTTATCTGCTTTTATGATATATTTATTATTTTCTTCTATAACAGTTGCACCAAGTTTTTTAAAACCATCTAAATGTAAATTTATTGGTCTAGTACCTATATTGCAACCTCCTGGAAAGTACATTTCTACATGTTTATATTTAGCAAGCAATGCTCCCATAAAATAATATGAGGCTCTTAACTTTTTAGCAATACTTTCAGGTATGCTTTTATTTTTCATATTAGAGGGGTCAATTACAATACTTTCAGTAGCACGACTTACCTTTACATCTAAAAAAGTTAATATTTCTTCTAGGGCTTTAGTATCTGATATATCTGGTATATTACATATTGTAACTTTTTTATCAGTTAAAATTGAAGCAGGTATCAAAGCAACTGCAGCATTTTTTGCACCACTAATTCTTATTGTACCTGTCAGAGTTTTACCTCCGTTTATAATCATTTTTTTCATAATTACTCCTTTATAACGCTATAGATAGGTAGTCTTCTACCAACTTCTTAACACTTGCTTCCCCACTTTTTATTATATTTCTAGGATCATGTTCCTTTTTATTTTTAAATAAATATTTTCTTACTTCCTTAGACCAAACAATTTGAATTTGAGTATTAATATTAATTTTACATATACCATTTTTAATTGCTTCTTTAAAAACTATATCTGAAATACCACTACCACCATGTAATACTATTGGTAAATTAGTCTTTTGACTTATTTCTTTTATTAATTCTATATTAATTTTAGGTTTACCTTTATATTCACCATGTACGTTACCTACTGCAACTGCAAGCGAATCAACTCCTGTTTCATTAACATACCTTAAAGCGTCTTCTACGTTAGTATATGAAATAATATTAGACTTTGTGCCTAGTGCTCCAAGTTCTCCTTCTAAAGATATATCTTTATATTTATCCCTTAAATACTTAGTATTTTTAATATTTTCTTCAATTGAAAGTTTAGATCCATCATACATAATAGAAGTAAAACCAGCTTTTATTGCTTTTTCACAACATTCAATAGTTCTACCATGATCTAAATGTAAAACAACATCTATTTTAATATTTAAATCTTCAATTAAAGACTTAACCATATTTACTACTACATTATAACCACCCATATACTTAATTGCACCTTCACTTACACCAAGTATAATATCTTTATTCATTTTATTTGATGCTTCTAATATATATTTAGTAAATTCTAAATTATTTATATTAAATTGAAATACTACTGATTTATTCAATTTTGCTTTTTCTAATAACTTTTTACTATCTATTAACATTACTACCACCATAAATATAATAGCATATTTTTTATTATTTATAAAGTTTTTTATACAAATTATTACATTTAAAAAGTAAGATATTTCATCTTACTTAGTAATTAACTTGGAGTACCTGTTGTAACTGTAACTGGGCCATAAGAAGTATAACTTGGTATAGAACCTGTTACAAAAGAAGAACCACTTATACTTTGAGTTGATTTACCCCAGTCAAAACTTTTACCTGAATTATTATATATTGTAAGTGTATGCGAATAATCATATGTAGAAAATGCTTCGTACCCTATTGAAGTTAAATTAGAACCTTCATTTATTAATACATATTGTAGGTTGTTACTACAAAATGCATACCTCCCTATTGTTGTTACACTATTTGGAATTGTTACACTTGTTAGGTTGTTATTATAAAAAGCACTCTCTCCTATTGTTGTTACACTATTTCCTAGGGTTACACTCGTTAGGTCGTTTTCATAAAATGCATAGTATCCTATTGTTGTTACGCTATCTGGTATTGTTACACTTGTTAGGTTGTTAAAAACCGGCGTAACACCTATTTCACCAGCACACTCTGCAAAACAAGCAGAACCGTCTACAATTTTAGTTATTGTTACACAATTTATCTTCTCTGGTATTACTACATCTGTTA
>CAYWQZ010000054.1:0-5683 GCA_964460565.1 uncultured Mycoplasma sp. | reverse complement strand
AGAATTAGCAACACTATTTAATAAAATGGATTTATTAAAAATAAAAAAGTTTTTTACTGATGATATAACATTGGAAATAGCAACTAATAAAAAAATAAGAAAAACTATTATTTCATTTTGGGATAATACAGAAAAGGAAATAAGGATATGAAAAAATTAATTATAATAGGTAAAATATTAATAATACTTTCATTAGCAATGTTTATGTCATTTTTTATTTATAATTATTATCAAAATAATAAGGAAATAGAAATGATTGATAATTACATTGAGGAAACAAAAATAATTGAAGAACAAATTGATGTTCAAGAACAGGAAGTTATAGAAGAAAAACAAGAGCAGAAAATTAATTATACAGCTGTTTTAGAAATACCAAGTATTAATTTGAAAAGGGGTGTAGTTGATAGTACAAAAAATTTTAATTCAATAAACTATGCAATAAGTGTAGATAAGAATAGTAATTATCCGGATAAAGAGGGTAATTTTATTTTATATGCACATTCAGGTAATAGTAGTATTGCATATTTTAAAAATTTAAATAAAGTTGAAATTGACGATGAAGTTTATGTTTATTATAAAGGGGTTAAATATAAATATAAAATTTTTACAAAATATGATATTGAAAAAACAGGTAAAGCAGAAGTTTTATTTAGTAATACTGAAAAATATATAACATTAATAACTTGTAATCAAAATAAAACTGGGTATCAAGTTGTTTTGACAGGAATTTTGAAAGATAAAATTACATATTAAAATGAATATTTTTAAATTATATGGTTATCATATTAAAGGTGAATATATGAAAGAAAATACTTATTTAAATAAAAAAGAATTAGTTACATTTTTAGAATATTTGTTAGGACATGTTGAAGATTGCTACTATAATGAATGTAAAAATTCAATACAGAGATTTTTAAATCGTAATAATATAAAAGAATAAAAAAGTTAAAATAGGGGGTAAAAATGAAGAAAGGAATAAAAAGGTCTTATAATATAAATTACTTATATAAAGTAAACAACGAAGGCAAAGATTTTGATAAGCTATTAGAGTCTTTATTCAAAAAATATTTAATAAGTTATGAAAAATAAAAACATAAAAAATTTAGAAGTTATGGAAATGGCTTTGAAATTATATTAATAGCATGATATAATTAAATTACCATTCTTCATAACTTTTGTTGTATTGGGAGGTAAAAATATGAATAATAGAAGTTATGATGATATAAAAAATGCTGCTGACTATGAGCGTTTATCTCTTGAAGATAAAGATAAAAAAAATTTTTCTATGGAAAGTGAAAGTATTTCATCACAAAGAGAACTTATAGAGCAATTTTGTGAAAGACATAAGATTGCGCATAAAAATAATGGCTATTTTGATGACGGAATTACTGGTCAAACATTTGATAGAGAAAATTTTCAACGAATGATTAGAGATATTGAGAATGGATTAATTGATTGTGTTATTACAAAGGATTTATCAAGATTAGGTCGTGATCATTCAGAAACTGGTTATTATATTGAAAAATTTTTCCCAGAACATGGTGTAAGATATATTTCAATTAATGATAATTGGGATTCTAAATATGATTCAATCGATATGATTTTATGGAAATTAGCATATAATGACGTTTATTGTGCTGATATATCTAGAAAAATCAAATCAAAACTAGATAGTAAAAAATCTATGGGATTATGGATGACTTCTTTCGCACCTTATGGTTACATAAAGAACCCAGAAGATAAGCACCATTTAATTCCAGACTCTGAAATAGCACCTATTGTAAAAGAGTGTTTTGAATTAGCATATTCTGGTCTTGGAAACTGTGCTATTGCTAACAAATTTACTGAAAAAGGGTATCTTACACCGGGAGAAAAGTGTGGTAGACATCCTAAAAAGACAAATAAAGTATTTAATGCTGTTGGTCATATATGGACTACTGGTCATATTAGAAGAATATTGTCTAATGAAGTTTATATTGGAAATACAGTACAGTGTAAAATAAAAAAAGTTAGTTATAAATCAAAAAAAACAGTTAGAAATGCTAAAGAAAATTGGATTAGAGTTGAGAATACTCATGAACCATTAATAGAAAAAGAAATATTTTATGAAATTCAAAAAAGATTAGAAAAAACATCAAAAAAATACAATAGACTTCCGGGAGAAGGTTGCTTATTATCTAAATTATTAATTTGTAAAGATTGTGGTCATAGAATATCGGTATCTTGGAAAAGTTCTAAGTATCATGAACGTGGGAAATGTGGAGTTTGTAATTATTACAAAAAATATAGTAAACATAATGTATGCACACCACATTATATTGATTATGACGAATTAGAAGAACAAGTTTTAGATTATATTAAAAAAATTGTTAAAATTAGACTCGAAATGCTTGATACACCAAGATTAATTAGAGAAAATTTTAAGAATATTCAAAATCTTATAAATGAACAAGAGAAAATTCTTGCAATTCAAAAGAATGATTTGAATAAAGCAGAAAATATAGTTTTAAAAATGTATGAAGATAAATTAAATGAAAAAATAACTGAATCAATATTTCAAACATTATCTCAAAAGAAGAACTTAGAAATAGAAGATTTAAAAGTCAGAATAGCAAACACAAAGAATAATATAATTGAACTAAAATCTCAACTTGATAATAGTCAAGGAAATATAAAACAAGAAAGACAAATCATAAAAAGATTTTTAGAATCGTCAATTATAACACAAGACACATTAAGTTTAATTGTTGATAAAATATATATTAGCGAAAACGATCAAGTTGATGTATCATTTTCTATAAATCAATTAAATGAGATAAAAATCTAAATTTTATGAAAATAATACAACTTCGCCAAAGAGCGATTTCACATGAAATAATTGAAAAGACTACAGGAAAGTTATTTAATGCAAATAGCGGTTCCATTTTTGAATCAACTATAACAGGAATTACAATAAGTTCTAAAGGAATACCGGGATGCAAAAATGCTAAATATGATACAAATAATATTTTAGGAAATGTAAATGAAAACACTAAAACTGGTATATTTGGTAATTACACAGGTGATTTTTCTTCAAAAAAATTATATAAAGTAGGATCGTTTGATGATATAAAAACAGGAAATGCTAAAATATTAACTGTTTTAAATGGTAATAAAGTTGAGGAATTTAATATAAATATTGAAAAAATAAACAAAGGATCTATTAAAAATATTTTATTTAAAATTACTGATGAAGAATTAATTAAAAAAACAGGTGGTATTGTTCAGGGAATGAGTGGAAGTCCAATAATTCAAGATGATATAATTATAGGCGCTGTTACTCATGTAATTATTGATAATCCAATAAAAGGATATGGTGTATATATTGGTTCAATGTTAGAAGAAGCAGAAAATTAGAAAGTTAATCTTTCTTTTTTTCTTTTCTAAAATATGATATAATATAAATAATGAATTGTAAAATATAGACTAAATATAAATGTTTTGATACAATTATTTTAAGTATTACAACATTAATTGAAGAGGCAAATAATTTTTGTAACCAACAAAACAATATAGACTACCCAGAATTACTAGGCATTACTGATGGTAAAGCAGTTGGCACTTTTGTAGAGCATAAAGGGAATTCAGCATTAGGGATAGATTTACCCGATAACTTTATAAATACCGATATAAAAGTAACGTCAATAAAACAACCGCAATCTTCATGTCCTTATAAAAATTCAAAGCAAAAAATATATGGTCTAGGATACAATTTATTAATCTTTGTCTATGAAAAAAAGATGAAATAAATACTAGTAAATTAAATTTTTTAAATGTAACATTTATTGAAAAAGAAAGAACTGCTGATTATACTACAACAAAACGATTAATAGAGATGTTAAATGATGGTGCGAATAAAGAAGACGTTATTGCATACTTAAATGATAGAGCAATTCCTGGTGATGAATTAACATTAAATAATTTAGCTGAAATGATAATAAATGAAAAACCACAACAAGGTTATTTAACAATATCAAATGCATTACAATGGCGTTTACAATACTCTAGAGCAATATCTCTTAATAATGAAATTAAAGGAGTTGTCAATATTGATTTTAACAAATAAATTAGAATTTGGTGATTATCAAACACCAACTGAATTTTGTGATATTGTAAATAACATTATATCAAGTCAATATGAACCAAAGTTTGTATTTGAACCCACATTTGGACTAGGACATTTCATTGATTCATCAATAAAAAAATTTAAAAACGTAAAAACATTCTA
This sequence comes from uncultured Mycoplasma sp., assembly GCA_964460565.1. Taxonomy (GTDB): domain Bacteria; phylum Bacillota_I; class Bacilli_A; order RF39; family UBA660; genus HGM10836. The sequence goes on along the minus strand of CAYWQZ010000054.1, from coordinate 1,416 downwards.
TGGAAATGAAATAAACGAAGAATATTATAATATCTATAAAAATAAAAAGAATAAAAATGTAAAATTATTTAATGAGAATATTTTTACATTTAATCATAATAAAATCAAAAGAATAATTAAAGATGAACCTATGTTAATAATTGGTAATCCCCCATGGGTTACTAATTCACAATTAATGGCAGAAAATTTAAAAAATTTGCCACCAAAAAGCAATTATAAAAAATTGAAGGGAATAGATTCAATAACTGGATCAAGTAATTTTGATATTTGTGAATACATCATAGTTGATCTATTAAATAATTATGCAAAAGCAAATATTATGATAGCGATGCTATGCAAAGTAAGTGTTGCAACTAATATTTTAAAAAACATTAAAAACTATCAGTTTAAACTTGATAATATAGAATTATATTTATTTGATGCAAAAAAAACATTTAATGTCAATTGCAATGCATGTTTATTTTTAGCGCGTACATCTGATAGAACTTCAGATATAGCAAAAGTTTATGATATAAATAAGCCAAAAGAGCAATTATATGAATTGGGATGGAAAAATAATAAATTTCATTCAAAGTTCAAAAAATTACATAATGATATTGATGGTAATTTTTATACTGAATGGAGACAGGGTGTAAAGCACGATTGTGCAAAAATAATGGAACTAAAAAAAGATAAGAACAATTACTATCAAAATAAATTAGATGAAAATTTTTTATTAGAAGATAACTATGTTTATCCATTAATAAAAAGCAGCGATCTAAAAAGTAATTATATAACAACAAGTGATAAATATGTAATTATTCCACAAAAATTTATAAGAGAAAACACATTACATATTGAAGAAGATGCACCACAAACATGGGAATACTTAAAACTACATGAGGAATTATTTAATAAAAGAAAATCATCGATTTATAAAAATTGTCCACCATTTTCAATTTTTGGAATAGGCGATTATTCTTTTTGTAAATATAAAGTAGCGATCTCTGGTTTTTATAAAAATCCTAACTTTGTCCTTTTAGATAATGATAAACCAATAATGTTAGATGATACTTGCTATTTCGTTGGGTTCAATAATTTAAAAGAAGCATATATTACAATGGTTCTATTAAACTCTAATACGGTTAATGAATTTTTATCATCAGTTGCTTTTTTAGATAAAAAAAGACCATATACAAAATAAATACTAATGAGAATAGATATGAAAAAATTAACTGCTGATATTAATTATAACGATTTTTGTATAATGACAAATAATTATGATATAAAAATAAATATTAATCGCGATGAATATAAAGAATATATAAATAAATTCAATTATAAAACAATCTAAAAAATTTAATTATAAAAAGACAAAAAAGTCCAATGTTATTAACTTAAGATTTTTATAAGATAGAAATTCAATTTCTGTCTTTT
>CAYWQZ010000053.1:3791-5714 GCA_964460565.1 uncultured Mycoplasma sp. | reverse complement strand
TATTTAAATGGTATAAATAAAGATAGTTTAATTGGTAAAGTGTTTAAATAAAATTAAGATATTTTATAATTAATCTTTTGGTAAAAAAATGATTTTTTAATTGTTATTATTGTTAAAAATATGCTATTATATTTATGGAGGATATTATTATGAAGTTATCTATTATTGTAAATAAATATTTACTTATATGGCATTTATTATATCAATCATCGGTATCAGATGATATACATAGATTAAAACAAAGATTATGGTTAGATTATAAGAAAGAGTATTCAGGTATTCATAAGGATAAAATACTTATTTTATCTAATCCATATGATTTTATTCCTGATGATGATTTTATTTATAATATGGTCGAATCTTCTATTTATTATAAAAAATTAAAACAAGAGACAAATAGATATCGTTTAAATGTAATGGAAGTTTGGGATAAAAATAGAAAACTATATAATAATGAATTAGAAAAATTATTAAAAACTTCTTTAGATTGTTCTTATAATATTTGTGTTGTTCATCCATCTTTAGAGGTTGTGGAAGCTGATCTTTCTACTAAGACGCTTACGATAGGAAAAAAGTTAATATTAAAGGATAAGGATAACTTTTTAACATATATAATGTATAAAATAGTTAAAAATGAATTTAATAATATAAATACACCAGAAAGATCTATAGTAGATGCAGTTATAGAACTTTTAATAACTAATGAGTTATATACTCGTATTACTAAGGAATCAAAATATAATTTAGGTAAAAAATCATTAAGAGAAGTAAAAGAAAAAATATATCCTTATTTCTTAATGTATCTTGGTGTACCATTTAAAGATTTTGAAAGATATATGATAAGGGATAATATATTTTTTGATATAAATAGTTATAGTTATATTAGTTATTTAAAAAATATAGATATTTATTCATTTATAGATTTTATTATTAAGAGTAAAGAGAATATATTAGGAATTAAAAATTTTAAAGTATCAGATATTGAAGTTTTATAGGGGAGGAATTATGGATAAAAAACTAGAAGATTTACTTAATAAAATAAATATTAATTCTTTTTATATGGAAGAATTTAATAAGGCTAGAATAGAAAAAATTAGGGTAATAGAAAGTAAAAATACTTGGATTATATATTTACATAATGAGACTAATTTTAAATATGAAGCAGTTAATGCTTTTTTAGAGGCCTTAGAAAAATATGTTGAAGGAAAATATATATATAAATTAGTTATTACAGTAGATAATGAGGATTTATCTTTGATGGAGAATTATTATAAAAATATATTAATATTATTAAATAATAATAATTTTTATTTTAATATGTTTTATGATCGTTTAGTAAATAAAGATAATAATTTTTTTATTGAAGTATATAATAAACAAGAACATAATATAATGGATAGTTTAATTGATAAAATAAATAAGTATTTAGAAGATTTTGGTTTTTCTAATAAGTTATCTATTATAGAAAATAAAGAAAAATCTAAAGAAATAATAGATGAAATATCAAAAGATAAAGAGTTTACTATAAAAGTAAATAATACTAATGAAAAACCTAGTGGTATATTATTTGGAAATGTAGTGAAGGGGAAGATAACTCCATTATCTGAAATAACTTATGAAATGGATAATGTTACAGTAGAAGTGCAGGTTTTTGGAGTAGTACCTTCTAGTAAGAAGGATTTTTATTCTTTGTCTCTTAAAGTAACTGATTTAACTACTAGTATGTATGTTAGAATATTTGCTAATACTTCTGATGTTTATAATAATTTATTAAGTAAAATAAAAGAAGGAATGTATTTAAGAATAAATGGATATGTTAAAAATAATAAATATTATAATGATTTAGTAATAAATGCTCGTAATATAGAAGTAGTGGAAAAGGAAGTAGAAATAGTTAAAGATAATGCTGAAGTAAAAAGAGTA
>CAYWQZ010000053.1:0-3781 GCA_964460565.1 uncultured Mycoplasma sp. | reverse complement strand
TAGAACTTCATGCTCATACTATGATGAGTCAAATGGATGGTGTAGTTACTTTAAAAGATTTGGTTGGTCGTGCTAAAGCATGGGGACATAAAGCTATTGCAATAACAGATCATAATGCTATTCAAACATTTCCTGAGGCTGCTAAATATGTGACAGATGATTTTAAAATAATATATGGTGTAGAACTAAATATGATTGATGATGATTTGGATTTAGTAGTGCGTCCAAATGATTCTAAATTACTTGAAAATACTTATGTAGTATTTGACTTTGAAACTACTGGTTTTAATGCTGGTGGTGGGGATTCTATTATTGAAATTGGTGCAGTAAAATTATTAAATGGAGAAATAATAGATAGATTTGATATGCTTATTAATCCGGGAAGAAAATTATCACCTCATATATCAGAATTAACTAATATTACTGATGAAATGTTAAAAGATTGTCCTAATGAAGAAGAAGCAGTTAAAGAATTTATTAAATGGACTGGAGATCTTCCAATGGTTGCGCATAATGCTAAATTTGATTCATCATTTTTAGAAATGGCTTATAATAAATATAATTTAGGAGAATATACTAATCCTTTAATAGATACACTTCAATTATCTCGTGCTATAGAAACTAATCAAAGTAGACATTCTTTATCAGCGCTAGTTAAAAGATATGAAATTCCTTTTGATGAAGATGCTCATCATAGAGCAGATTATGATGCCGAGGCTACTGCTAAAATATTACATAAAATGTTACTTAGATTAGATCAAAAAAAGATAATAAAAATGAATCAAATAGATGATTTAGTATCTAAAGAAGAAATACATAAATTTGGTGAATTATATCATGTTACATTGCTTGTTAAAAATGGGGTAGGATTAAAAAATTTATTTAAATTAGTATCATATGCTAATACAAAGTATTTATATAAAACACCAAGAATTTTAAAAAGTGAAATAGAAAAATATAGAGAAGGACTTTTAATTGGTAGTGCGTGTGCAAATGGTGAAATATTTCGTTTAGCTAGAAGTAAAAGTGATGAAGAAATAGAGAATTTAATGAATTTTTATGATTATATAGAATTACAACCTCCTGAGGTATATAAATATTTAATAGATTTAGAAGATTTTAAAAATGAAAATGAACTAATAGAAAATATTAAGAAAATAATAAATTCAGCATCAAAAAAAGAAAAATTAGTTGTAGCAACATCTGATTTACATCATTTAGATAGAGAGAATAAAATTTATCGTGAGATTATAGTAAATCAAAAAGTACCTGGTGGGGGAAGGCACCCATTAAATAGAAAAGAAATTAAATCTATACCTTCAATGCATTTTAGAACAACTGATGAAATGTTAAATGATTTTTCATTTTTAGATAGAGATAAAGCTTATGAAATAGTAGTTACAAATACTAATAAGATAGAAGAAATGATAGAAAATGTAACTATTGTACCAGATACGCATGGTATACCATTTTCTCCTAGATTTGAAAATAGTGTAGAACAGTTAAAAACATTAGTATTTGAAAAGGCTCATAGTATATATGGGGATCCTTTACCTGAAATAGTACAAACTAGATTAGATAGTGAACTTACTGGTATTATTAATGGTGGATTTGATACTATTTATTTAATTGCTCAAAGGTTGGTAAAAAAATCAAATGATGATGGATATGTGGTAGGATCAAGAGGATCAGTTGGATCTTCTCTTGTTGCAACAATGCTTGGAATAACAGAAGTTAATTCTCTTCCGGCTCATTATGTATGTCCTAATTGTAAAAAAAGTATTTTTGAAGATGAGAATGGAAAAGCTTTTGGAATAGATTATGCTTCAGGATATGATTTACCTGATAAGATATGTGATTGTGGCACTAAGTTTAATAAAGAAGGACAAGATATGCCATTTGCTACTTTTTTAGGTTTTAATGCTGATAAAGTACCAGATATTGATTTAAATTTTTCAGGAGATTATCAAGCAAGAGCTCATGAATATACTAAAGTTTTATTTGGGGAAGATAATGTATATCGTGCTGGTACAATTGGAACAGTTGCAGAAAAAACAGCATTTGGTTTTGTAAAAGGTTATTATGAAGATAAAGGTATAACGGGTATTAATTCTTTAGAAATAGAACGTTTAGCTAAGGGAGTAACAGGTGTTAAAAGAACAACAGGACAACATCCTGGAGGTATAGTTGTTGTACCGGATTACAAAGAAATATTTGATTTTACACCATTTCAGTTTCCAGCAGATACTGTTGATGCTGAATGGAGAACTACTCATTTTAATTATCATGATATTGAATCATGTCTTTTAAAACTTGATATATTAGGACATGATAACCCTACTATTTTTAAAATGCTTGAGGATTTAACTGGAATAGATCCAAATACTATTCCTATGGATGATAAAGAAGTAATGAGTTTGTTTACATCTACTAAAGCACTTGGAGTAACGCCAGAAGCTATAGAAAGTGAAGTAGGTTGTGTAGGACTTCCTGAATTTACTAAGTTTGTTATTGGAATAGTACTTGAAACAAAACCTACTACTTTTGCAGAATTAGTTAAAATATCAGGATTATCTCATGGAACTGATGTATGGAATGGTAATGCTCAAGAATTAGTTAGAAATAATATTTGTCCTTTTAAAGAAGTAATAGGTTGTCGTGATGATATTATGGTGTATTTATCTAATCATGGTATAAAACCTCTTGATGCTTTTAAAATAATGGAACTTGTTCGTAAGGGAAAACAAGTAAAAGAAAAGGAAAAATGGGAAGGATATAAGCAATTGTTAAAAGAAAATAATATTCCGGATTGGTATATAAATTCTTGTGATAAAATTAAATACATGTTTCCTAAAGCTCATGCAACTGCTTATGTATCAGCAGCTTTTAGAATAGGTTGGTATAAAATAAATAGACCTATTGAATATTATGCTACTTTCTTTTCAGTAAAATGTTTTTCATTTGATTTAGAGTGTATGGAAGCAGGTTATGATAAAATAAAAGAAAGATTAGATGATTTAAATTTAAGAAAATTTAGTTTAACAGTAAAAGAACAGGATTTAATTAGTACTCTTGAAGTAGCTCTTGAAATGACTGCTAGAGGATATAAATTTGGACTTGTTGATTTATTGAAAAGTGATTCTATGAATTTTGTAATAGATGAAGATAGAAAAACACTTATTCCGCCTTTTAGAGCAATAGATGGATTAGGAGATGTAGTAGCTAAAAATATTATTGAAGAAAGAAGTAAGGGAGAATTTATAAGTATAGATGACTTACAAAAAAGGGCTAAAGTTTCAAATACAATTATAGAAAATATGAGATTAATGGGAATACTTAAAAATTTACCGGAATCTAGTCAGTTATCACTTTTTGATATGATGTAAGTTGTGATAAAAAAGTATAATTTAATAATTTTTGAAAGTGGATATACCACTTTTTTTAATGGGTTCTTTGTCAAATAGTGGGTATGACCAGAAATCTTGATAAAGAAATTCGATAAAGTCAGCATTTAAAATGCGCTGGCTTTTTTTATATGTAATAGATTTTTACATATCATGATTCTAGCTTTGAATCTTCTAAATGATCTAAATCCAAAAGCAATTCTTTTAATTACTTTAATAAAATTATTATTTCCTTCTACGAAACCATTATGATATGAGTTTGATAATGTGTTTTTAATATATGGCAAATACTCTTTTAATGTTTTTATTGATGTTTTCATAATATTAATTCTTGTTTTATTTAATGAAGTTGATATTAAATTAACTAAATGAAATTT
>CAYWQZ010000052.1:0-5724 GCA_964460565.1 uncultured Mycoplasma sp. | reverse complement strand
TATATTTTTATTTATGTTTATGTTAACAACTAATGTAAATGCTGAGGCTAGACTCACAGCGCGTTTGGAATGTTCTGATACTGTAAAATTAAATAGTTCTATAGTATGTAATATTAAGGCTGATATTGATGGAGGTAGTATTAGTGAATTAAAAGCTAATAAGTGTATTACTTTACCTGGTAAGGAAACTTGTGATATTGAATCTTATAGTACTTTTAATAGTGATTTGAAGGAAACAGGTAATAATATAACTATTGGTACAATTGAAGTAAAAAAAGATTTAATAACTAAACCTGGTAATTTAACAATATCTTTTCAATTTACTTCAGGTACTTCTAATACTGGTGATGTTGTATTTACTGAAAGTATTATAAATAAGGAAATAAAAGTATTAAATAATGATGCTACATTAAATAATTTAACAATAGATAGTACATCAGTTATAGATAGTTTAGATAAAGAACATGTTTATAATAAAGAAACAGTAGAAATAAATGGTGTTTTAAATGATAAAAATGCAAGTATTAAAAGTGGAACTGGTAAAATAGATTTAAAATGTGGTAAAAATACATATAATGTAGTAACTTTAGCAGAAGATAAAACTGCTTCAAAAACATATAAATTACTTATTAATAGAACTTGTGATGAAAGTGCAACTTTAAAAGAAATTAAACTTTCATCTGGCTCTCTTAATCCTACATTTAATAGTTCAACAGTTAATTATGCTGTTAGTGTTAGTAAAGATATAGATAAACTTACTATTACTCCGGTGCCTACAAGTGATAAGTCAACATTTAAAATTAATAATAGTGATAGTAATGAAGTAGCACTAGAATATGGAGATAATGAAGTAAAAATTGAAGTAACTAGTGAAAATGGTTCTAAAGGAGTATATACTTTAACAATAAATAGAGAAGATAGTAGAGATAATAATAATTATTTAAGTGATATAGAATTAAGTTTTGGAAAGATTTTGTTTGATAAGGAAACACTTTCATATAATGTAAAAGTTTTATATGATGTTACTACAATAGATGTTACTGCTAAAGCAGAAAAAGAAACTTCTAAAGTAGAAGTAACTAAAGATAAAACATTAAAAGTTGGTGAGAACTTAATAATAATTAAAGTAACTAGTGAAAAAGGAGATACTAAGGAATATTCTATTAATGTAACAAGGTTAAAAGAAGGTGAAACTTTAGGTGATAATCCTAGAATTAAAGATATAGTAATTGAAGGATATAAACTTGATTTTAAGAGTGATGTAACTTCATATACTTTAAAAATAGATGATGAGGAAGAATTAGATATTACTGTTTATATGGAAGATGAAACTTCAACAAATACTATTTCAGATAATGAAAATTTAAAAAATAAAAGTGTAATAACTATTAATACTTTATCAGAAGATGGAAGTACTTTAACATATAAAATATTTATAGAAAAAAGTAATTCTATATTATTAATTATAATTGTTGTTGTATGTATTTTGCTAATTGGAGGTATTTCAATATTCTTGATTTTAAAAAATAAAAATAAGAATAAAAAAGATGATAAGAAAGTAACAACTAATGTAGTAAAAGAAGAGAAAGTATTAAAGAAAATGATTATGATGGTAATCCAGTAGTAAAAGAAGCTACTACTGTTCCGGTAGAAGAATATAAGATATGTCCTTTATGCGGTCATAAAATATCATTTGAATCAAAAATATGTCCTTATTGTAAGAAAAATTTTAGTATAAGTACTGAAACTTTATAAAAAAAGTATCAAAACTCTTGATTTTACAAGAGTTTTATAGTATATTATTAATGCTTCCATATTTTGGATAAAGAAATCCTCGTTTATCTAGGATATGGTGAATTATATAAAGGAGGTAAGAAAATGGCTTTAACTAAAGAAAAAAAGCAAGAAATAATTAAGAAATTTGCTAGAGATGAAAAAGATACTGGTTCATCTGAAGTACAAATAGCAATTTTAACTGAAGAGATTAATACTTTAACTAACCATTTAAAAGAACATAAACATGATTATCATTCAAAACGTGGTCTTTTAAAGAAAGTAGGTCAAAGAAGAAGTTTACTTAATTATTTAAAAGAAAAAGATGTTCAAAAATATCGTGAAGTAATTAAGGAATTAAAATTAAGAAAGTAGGCACTAATTTTTTAGTGTCTTTATTTTTTAGGGAGGTTTTTATGAAAAAATATGATCCTAATAAACTATATCTAGTTAAATTAGAGTTACTTACATCTAAAAACATATTGATTATGAACGTGTAGAATGTTGGTTTAAATTTTATTTTTATGCAGTTGTAAAGATAGTTAGTGAAAATTATTTTGAAACACAATATCAAGATATTTTATCAGATAGAATATATAAAACAAATATGAGAGAAGAAGGTCAAGTTTCTGTAAATCCTGAATTTTTACAAAATTTAAGTGAAATAACAACTAAAGAAACTGTTACGATAAATGAAATAAAAGAAATATTAGATATAGCAAAAATTATAAATTCTAAAGAAGGAAAAGCAAAAGAATTAGAAATGCTTAAGCTTTTATTATCAATGTGTATTGAAAAATATGGTAAAAAAGATTTTTCTATGATGATAAATAAATTAGTAGATGAATTAGGTATAAAAAATAAAGAAGAAATATTAAGTATGCTTTTTTATTCTTTAGGGTATAATCTAAAAGAAAAAGAAAAAAATATAACAAGGATACGAAAAGATTAAGAGGTGTAAAATGGAAAAGAAAGTATTTAAGTATGATTTTAGGGGTAGAGAAATAATTGTTGAAATAGGAGAGCTTGCAAAACAAGCAGCAGCATCTTGTTTAGTAAGATATGGGGATACTGTAGTATTAACTGCTGTTACTAATGGAAAAGAACCTAGTACAGGAGATTTTTTCCCACTTATGGTTTTATATCAAGAAAAACAATATTCAGTAGGGAAAATACCTGGAGGATTTATTAAAAGAGAAGGTCGTCCTACAGAAAATGCAACTCTTGCTGCACGTTTAATTGATAGACCAATTAGACCTTTATTTAAAGATGGATTTAAAAATGAAGTACAAGTAGTTAATACTGTTTTATCAGTTGATACTGCTAATTCTCCAGAAATGACTGCAATGCTTGGTTCATCAATTGCTTTATCAATTAGTGATTTACCATTTAATGGACCAATTGCTGGAGTAATAGTAGGTAGAGTAAATAATAAATTTATAATTAATCCTACACCAGAAGAACAAGAGAAAAGTGATATTTATCTTACTGTTGCAGGTACTAAAGATGCAATTAATATGGTTGAAGCATCTAGTGATGAAGTAAGTGAAGAAGATATGCTTGAAGCTTTAATGTTCGGACATGAGGCAATTAAAGAATTAATTAGTTTTGAGGAACAAATAGTAGATGAAATAGGACTTCCTAAAAAAGATTATCCTATTATTAAAGTAAATGATGAAATTAATTCTAAAGTAAGAGATTTAATTACAGTTAAAATGATTAATGCTATTCAAATAGAGGAAAAACTTGCAAGAGCAGAAAAAATAGATGAATTAAGAAAAGAAGTAGTAACTCAGTTTGAAGAGTTGTATAAAAATGAAGAAAATCTTGAAGATATTTTAAATCAAGTAAATAAAGTATTAGATAATATAGAATATGAAGAAGTAAGAAGATTAATTACAGAAGAAAAAATAAGACCAGATGGAAGAAAAATAGATGAAATTAGACCATTATCTTCATTTGTAGATATATTACCTAGAACACATGGTTCAGCTTTGTTTACAAGAGGTCAAACTCAAGTATTAAGTGTTACTACTTTAGGTTCAATTAGTGAAAATCAAATATTAGATGGTTTATCTGATGAAGAAAGTAAACGTTTTATGCATCATTATAATTTTCCAGCCTTTTCAGTTGGAGAAACTGGTAGATATTCTTCACCAGGAAGAAGAGAAATAGGACATGGTGCGTTAGGTGAAAAAGCTTTATCTAGAGTTTTACCTAGTGAAGAAGAATTTCCTTATACTATAAGAGTAGTATCAGAAGTACTAGAAAGTAATGGTTCATCATCACAAGCATCAATATGTGCTGGTTGTATGAGTTTAATGGCTGCTGGAGTTCCTATTAAAAATATGGTTGCAGGTATCGCAATGGGACTTATTACTAAAGATGATAAGTATACAATTTTAACTGATATTCAAGGCTTAGAAGACCATTTAGGAGATATGGATTTTAAAGTAGCAGGTACTGAAAATGGAATATGTGCTTTACAAATGGATATTAAAATCTTAGGAATAACAAAAGAAATATTAAGAGAAGCACTAGCACAAGCAAAAAAAGCTCGTTTTGAAATATTAGAAAATATGAAAACTGCAATTACTGAACCTAGAAAAGAATTAAGTCCTTATGCTCCAAAAATTAAACAAATGAAGATTAAAGAATCACAAATTAAAGATGTAATTGGTCGTGGTGGAGATGTAATTACAAAAATTATTCAAGAATCAAGTAATGTTGTAAGTGTAAATGATAAAAATGCAATTAAAATTGATATTGAAGATGATGGTAGAATTATTTTATATCACTCTGATTATAGTGTAATTGATAAAGCTATGAAGATGATTGAAGATATAACTCGTGAAGTTGAAGTAGGACAAATTTATACTGCTAAAGTAGTTAAAATAGAAACATTTGGTTGCTTTGTTGAAGTATGGCCTGGTTGTGAAGGGTTAGTTCATATATCAAAACTTGCTAAGGAAAGAGTAGAAAAAACAGAAGATGTAGTAAAAGTTGGCGATGAAATAATCGTAAAATTTATAGGTACAGATAATAAGGGTAGATTAAATTTCTCTAGAAAAGATGCTATGTAGTATCTTTTTTAGTTTGTAAAATAAAGTTTAAGTATTTTTATAAAAAATAGTTTAAAAATAAAGACATTTCTTTTAAAATTTGATACAATATCTAAAGAAAGAGTGATGTATATGGATATAAATAAAATAAGAAATTTCTCTATAATTGCACATATCGATCATGGTAAATCAACTTTAGCAGATCGTATTTTAGAGGAAACTGGTGCAATTAGTGAAAGGGAAAAAAAAGATCAATTATTAGATTCAATGGAACTTGAAAGAGAAAGAGGCATTACTATAAAGTTAAATGCTGTTTCTTTAAAATATAATTATAAAGGAGAAATATATAATTTAAATTTAATTGATACTCCGGGACACGTAGATTTTACTTATGAAGTTTCTAGATCTTTAGCGGCATGTGAAGGTGCTATACTTGTTGTAGATGCAACTCAAGGTATTGAGGCTCAAACACTTGCTAATTTATATCTTGCTTTAGATAATAATTTAGAAATAATACCAGTTATTAATAAGATAGATTTACCTAATGCAGATCCAGAGAAGGTTACTAATGAATTAATTGATACTTTAGGTTTTAAAAAAGAAGAAATAGTTTTATGCAGTGCTAAAGAAGGAATAGGTATAAAAGAATTACTTGATAAAGTAGTAGAAAAAATTCCTAGTCCAAAAACTAATAGTGATAAATTAAGTGCTTTAATTTTTGATTCTATATATGATCCATATCGTGGTGTAATACTTTCAGTTAGAATAGTAGATGGAGTATTAAAAAAGGGAGATACTATTTTAATGAAAAAAACTGGTGCAATATACGAAGTTGTATCACTTGCTATTAATACACCAAAAGAAAAACAAGTAGAAGAGTTACAATCAG
>CAYWQZ010000051.1:0-5787 GCA_964460565.1 uncultured Mycoplasma sp. | reverse complement strand
ACTTAAAATTGTAAAATTTTCTAATCTTTTATTTTTTCTATATATTTAAATATTAAAAAAACTGCTGAAAATTTAGTTTTCTAACAGTTTGTTTTTGAAATATATCCTATATTAATTTTTTACTAGATAGTATCTATTCCTGGAATTACTGTTGCTGTACCTGCTACTGTAGCTATAATTATTATAATTATAATAATTAGTATAAATGCTAACAACATAGAACAAAAATATGATCTAGCAAAATTCCTTCTGTTAATATTATCATTGTTAAATGCAAATACTATTAAAAATATAAATCCTATTATAGGTACTGAAAATAATATTTGATATCCAAAGTATGCCCATGCTGATAGTGGTTTATATTGTGTTGGTACCTCCATAGTTTGTTCTTTAATTATTTTATTTTCTTCCATACTTCTTTTCCTCCTTACTTCAATTTAATAATATCATATTTTCTGATGTGTGTAAAACTATATTTGGAGGAATTTATTTTTTGAAATTAGTTGTTTTATGAGATTATATTTTAATATTTAAAATAATATATACCTAACTACTTTTATATTATTTGTTTTAATAATCCAAATGAAATTATCATCATAATAATACTTGCCATAAATACTCCAAGTAAAATTGCTATAAATGATTTTTTTCTATCCATATTTAAAGCACTTGCTATTAATGAACCAGTCCATGCTCCTGTTCCTGGTAATGGTATTCCTACAAATATTACTAAACCCCAAAATCCATATTTTTCTATTTGTTCTTTGTTTTTTTCTACTTTATTTGTTAAATAGTTAGCGAATTTATTTAGTTTTTTATGTTTACTATTTTTACATTTATCTATTATTTTGTTAATAAGTAATAAAATAAATGGTATTGGTAAAATATTACCTATGATTGAAATGATATAACTTGGTATAGCTTTTAAACCTAGTAATGACGCTGCAAGTAATCCTCCTCTTAATTCTAATATTGGAAGTAATGAGATGATAAATACTAGAATTTCTTTACCAAATTTTATATCTGTTAAAAAATTAAATATATTTATAATATTTTGAATTATTGTTTCTTGCATATTTTTCCTCTTTTCTATGAAAAAAACCTCTCAAGGAGGTTGGTTTTTTATTAATGGCGGAGCGGGAGGGATTTGAACCCTCGCACCAGTTACCCGATCTACACCCTTAGCAGGGGCGCCTCTTCAGCCTCTTGAGTACCGCTCCAAGTGCGTCTTTAATCGAACGTAGTTCTATTATATGATATTTTTTCAGATTTTTCAACTATTTTGTGAAATTTGACAAAAAAATTTATTTATTATATAATATGTAACTAATTGGGAGGTAATTTTATGGTATATCGTTGTTATGATTGTGCGCTTATGGATTTAAATGATAGTTGTAAGTATGATCGTTCACAATATTATTGTTCTTATTTTAGAAAATATTTTAAACCAGATGGCAGAGCATGTCGTCATGCAGTACCTAGACGTTATGTTACAACAGCAGTTTGTGATATTTTAGATTTTGAAGAGACTTCTTTATATTTAGATGCTTTTGATAATATTTGTTCTAATTATATGGAACAAAGTGATGAATATTCTAAATTACTTGAAGTTTATGATGTTGTAGGTCCAATAGTAAGTTCTTGTTTGTATAATTCTTCTGATAATAAGAGAGTTGCCAAGATTGCTTTAGAGACCGGGATTAAACCTGCATATAATTTAGTAAATGAAGGCAAATTTGATGAAGCAATTGATACTTATACTGAAATGATGATTAATTTAGAAAAGTTTTATGGTATTGAAACTTCTTATAGTATTGATAAGCCAATTGTAAGAAAAAAATAATTTAACTAATTTAAAAAAGAAGATTTTGATTAATTAAAATCTTCTTTTATTTCACTTAATTTTTTAGTTTTTATATCGTATACAAAATCTTTATCAATACTAGAACCATTAGAACCAGTTAAATGTATATCTATATAAAGTTCATCTTCGTACTCATCTAAATACATGTTAATGTTATCATAACTTATTTTATAATTATCTTCTTTAGTAAATAATACTTTATCTACTTTAGTACTTTCTGGGTTATTGGTACACATGCCAACTAATGAGATTATATTTTCATCTACATCTACAGAATAATAAGCATCACCACAATCTTCGCCTTCATAAAAATATTTTGTGCTGTAAGTTGATGGAGTGCTATAAATGACTGGTTCTATTCCGTTTAGATACATATAAGTTATTACCTGATAATCATCAAATAAAGTATATACTACATCTCCTTTGGCATATTTATCTATTATAATATGATTATAAAGTTTAGTACTATCTATTTCACTAATATATGGGGCATATAATTTCTTTTTACTATCTTTAGTAAGAATACACATGAATTGGAAATTTTCAAAACATTCTATATCTTCATAATCTTTTTCGTTTAATAAGGTTTTACCTATGCTTCTATCATAAAGGTTAGTTTTATCATTTTTTTCTACTAAACAAAGATCATCTGCATATTCATAACAATATATATCATCATACTCTGCTTTTAAAGCAAGTTTATTACTTTTTAAATCATAAATTCCATATTTATCATCTTTTGAAAAATATAGTATCTTTGTTTCTTTTTCTGCATTTATATAATCATATATAGGTTTTAAAACTATTTTATTGCTTCCTATAGAGTAATAACCACTTTTTCCTGTTTCATCATCAAATAATACTCCATAAACTTCTTCTTCATTTTTTATTATTTCATAATATTGATAACCTAATAGTTCTTTTTCAAATGTCATTTTAGAATCCTCTACATAATTATATGTTACTAAAAGGTCATCTTCGAAAAAGACATAATCGCCTTCATTATTTAAATATTTACAATCTTTGTTTTGACATCTATAATAGCCTTGTAAATAATCTGTTTTAGAAACATCTTCATAATTTAATACTTCGATATTATCATTTTTTTTATAAATGTAATTAATATTACCACTAAAATTAAATTTTTGAACTGCTTCTATTGCTTTATAATATTTATTATTACTATTTTTAAAAACAATATTAGTCATCTTTACATAAGTGCTATCAGAATCTCCTTTTTTTAGAACTCTAAACTTATGTACTTTAGAAAAATCAGAACTTCTATTTTCTGCTTTATCAAATACTATTTTATAATTATTTTTCATATGATAAGCATGGTTTTCGCCCTTTTCTTCAAACCCTAAATACTTTAAATTACTACCATATTCTAAATTATAATATAATTCTTTAACATTATATTCATCTTTAGAATATAAATCATAATTTATATAACATGTAATAATGTCTCCTTTTTCTACTATTTCATTACTATTTTTACCTTTAACACTGCAACTAACAGCAAAGCCATCATAGTTATAACTTTTATAATTTGCATTACTTGGTGGAAGATAACTACTGTTAATAATATCTAAAATAACAAAATAAGCAGTAATTCCTATTACTAAAGATAAAATAATTAGCAAAATTATTTTTTTCTTATTTTTTGGCTTTGGGTTTTTAATAGGCTTTTCTTTTATATTTTTTTCTGTATCATTGTTTTCTTCTTTGATATCAAGTATCATTGTTTTCTGTAATTCTTCTTTTTCTTCTTTACTTTTTTTAGGATTTTTTTCTTTTTTACTCATGACTACCTCTTTTTATTTTTTTTATTTTTTATTGGTTGTTTTGAAGTTTATAACATTCTATTACGTTATTTATTAACATAATAACTGTTAGGGGGCCTACTCCCCCTGGAACTGGAGTTATCATATTGCACGTATCTATAACATCGTTATCCACATCACCATATATTGTATTATTTTCTCTATTTATTCCTACGTCAATGATAATTGTTTTATTATTTATCATATTTTTATTTATTAATGATTTTTTACCTGCTGCTACAACGAGAATATCTGCTTTTTTGGTTATTTCTTCTAAATTTTTTGTTTTTGTATGACAAGTTGTTACGGTTGCATTTTTATTTAATAGAAGTGATATAAGTGGCAATCCTACTAATTTACTTCTTCCTATTATAACAGCGTTTTTGCCTTCTAAATCAATATTTTCATATTCAAATATTTTCATAATTCCATAAGCAGTGCAAGGGATAATTCCTGTTTGTTTTGTATATAAATTACCTATATTTTTACTAGTTAAGCCATCTACATCTTTTTTATAATCTATTGTTTCGATTACTCTAACTTCATTTATATTTTTTGGAAGTGGTAATTGAACTAGAATACCTGTTATTTGTTTATCTTGATTTAGTTTTTTTATTTCCTTAATTAGGGCTTCTTCTGTTATTTCATCATATTTCTTATGTTCAAATAAGATACCTGTCTCTTCACATAACTTTTTTTTATTATTAACATAAATTGTACTAGCAGGATCATTTCCTACTTGTATAACTACTAATTTTAGTTTGCTGTCTATCTTGTTTATTTCTTTTATTAAATCTTTTTTTATTTCATCTCTTATTTTTTTACCATCAATGATTTTAGTCATTAAATCATCTCCTTAATAATATAAATGTTGTACTGCCTACTAGAATAATTAATGATACTAAGACTATAAAGAATGTATTACTTATACCGTATGGGTTATCTTTTCTTATTCTTGCTAAACCTTTTTTTCTTTTTCTTTCTTTTTCTAAGTATTCATCTGTTTCTAATACTTTTTCACTATCCATATTACTCATTTCTAATGTGTCTCCAGATTCTGCAATGTTTTGATATGTATTGTTTTCTATTATTGATGCTTCTTTAATGTTTTCATTTGCATATGTTCTTAACACTTCTGGTAATATTTCTTTATCAAAGTACTCACTATTGTTGAAGTGAAATTGAACTTTTGGTTCTTTTTCGCTTACTTCTGTTCCAAAGTAAGTTACTGTTAAGGTTCTGTTGCTACCTCCGGCTTCTTTTTCTATTTTTAAAGAAACATTAGAATCTGATTTTCTATTATTATAATAATAATTCAAATAGTTTAATACTGTTGCTACATCAGGATTAATTATTTCTTTTATATTATTTTCTGCTTCTTTATCTACTTTTTCTATATTAGTAGCAGTTTTTTCACCTTCTTTAAAACCTTCGGCAAAGGCTTCGCCTACTTGTTTTTCTTTTTTCATGCTTTCTTTAGTTTCATTTAAGTATTTATATCTTGCATTTAGTTCTCTTAGGTATTCTTTTTGTTTTGTTAAATCATCTTTGTCATATGATAATTTTCTTAAGGCTATGCCCTCGATGTTAATATTTCTTTTTATTAATTCATCTTTTATTTCTTCAATAAGTGCGTTAAGTTTGTTTTCTTCACTTATAATTTCTTTTTCTACTTTTGCAAATTCATATAAGTCTTTTTTTATACCTTCAAGATAACTTTTTATGAAAGGTGAATCGTTTGCTCTTTCTAATTCTTTTAGATGTTCTAAAATTTCGGTTGATGTTTTGTCTTTTTCAAGTATTTGAGTTATAGCAGATGAAGCGTGTATGTTGTCATTAAAACTATTACTTAGTTTTTTTATTCTTTCTTTTATATCTTTTATATTCATTTGGTACTCCTTTTGCTTAAATAAATATTTAGAATTGTTCCTAAACCTAAAGTTAAAGTAAATACACTAACTAGTGGTATTAAATTAACTAATATAACTATAAATATACCTATTATACCTGTTAAGTATTGATTATTTTTCTTTAATAGTTTTTTGTCTATTAATAAGCCAATAACATATCCAGTAAAAATATTAGAAATACTAAGTCCTA
>CAYWQZ010000050.1:0-5836 GCA_964460565.1 uncultured Mycoplasma sp. | reverse complement strand
TTATTATTAAAATTAGATAAGTAATTGACAATCTTCTTAAAAAATTATAGAATTATTGTAGGAGAATAGGTGGTATTTATGAAAAATGTTAAAGGTCAAGCTTTAGTAGAATATGTTTTAATTATTGCTTTAGTTGCAGTAGTAGCAGTTACGGCAGTTACACTTCTTGGAGGAAGATTAAAGGATAAAATAACTGAAACATCTTGTAGTATAGTCGGAGAAGAATACGTAAAAGGCTCTAAGGCTGGTGAGGGATATTGCAAAGAATAAATAAAAAGGGACAGGCTTTAGTAGAATTTGTACTTATAATTCCTATTTTAATCATGGTATTATTTGCAATTGTTGATTTTTCTTTTATTTTTTATAATAAAAATCATTTAGAAGGAGTCTTAAATGATTCAGTAACATATGTTTTAAATGGAAAAACAGATACTGAAATAAAAGAATTAATTGATGATACTAGTATAAAGCTAATACTTAATACTAATGATAATTTAGTTACCATAAAGTTAACTAAAGATATTAAATTAATTACACCATTTATTGGTTCAATATTAGATAATCCATATACTATTGAAACAGAAAGAGTAGTACTTTATGAATAATAAAGGTCAAAGTTTATTCTTATTTGTACTTTTTCTTCCAATAATTATATTTGCACTTATTCTTATATTTGATTCTGCTTATATTACTATAAATAATAATAGACTTAATAATATAGCTTATGATGCTTTAAAATATTTAGTAGTAGATAAAAAAGATAAAGAAGAAGTAAAAAAGATAGTTTTATTAAATGATGAGAACATAGAAATAATAGAAATAACTGATAATAGTATTTATTTAAAAAATAATATTAAACCTATATTTGGTACATATATGGGTTATAAAAAATATGAATTATCTATAAACTTAGAAGGTTACATAGAAAATGAAAAATTAATTACAAAAGAAAAGGGGTCTTAATATGAAGAAAGGAAAGGGGAAAATAGTTACTATTACTTCTACTAAGGGTGGAGTAGGAAAAACTATTACAACACTTAATTTAGCGGCATGTTACGAAAAATTAGGTCTTAATACTTTAGTTATAGACTTAGACCTTTTTGGTGGAGCAGTAGGTACTTATCTTAATAGTACTAATGATAAAACAATATATAATTTAGTGCTTGATTTATCTTATAATAGATATGAAACATTAGATAATTATTTATATAAATATAGTGAAAAAATTTCAATTATATCTGCACCAAAAGATCCAAGAAATGCTAATAAAATAGATGCTAAGTATATACCTATTATATTAAATAATGCAGTATATAGATATGATGTTATATTAATAGATACTAATCATATATTAGATGAAGTAAACGTAATAGCACTTGATAATTCAGATTCTATTTTATATATGTTAACTAATGATTTATTTGATTTAAAAAATACTAAGTCATTTATATCTATTATGAAAGATGTAGGTTTTAAAAATTATTATGTACTTTTAAATGAATCTATTAACCCTAGTAGAAGTTATTTTTCAATGTATGATATAAGAAGTATTATTAAAAATAATATAGATTTTACTATTTCTAAATCAATGTATATTAGAAATATAGATAAATATATTATGGATGGAGAAATACTTATGTTAAATAGTAAATTATCTTTTAGAGATAAAAAAGATTTAGATAAGTATATGGAAATAGCAAAAAAACTTGTGGAGGAGGATAAAAAATGAGAAAAACATTAACTGAAGCCTTTTCCTTCAATGATAAGAAGTTTAAAAGTATAAATAATGAAAATTATGAAGTATTTAAAGATAAAGAATTATTAGATACTTTAAGAAATAATATAATAGAGAACTTAATTGATAATAATGTTCCAACTGATAAATATTTAAAAGAGTATATAAATGAAGAAATAGATAGGACACTTACAGGTTATGATTTATCTAATTTAGAAAGAAATCATATTTTTAACTTAATAGATAATGAGATTAATGGTTATGGTCCAATAACTGAACTTTTGGAAGATAAAAATATTACTGAAATAATGGTAAATGGTCCAGATGATATATATGTAGAAATTGAAGGTAAAGTTGTAAAAGATACATCAGTTTCATTTATTAATAATGAACATATAATTAGAACAATTCAAAGAATGATTCAGCCTCTTGGTAGAACTATAGATATTTCTAATCCAATGGTTGATTCTAGATTAAAAGATGGTTCAAGAATAAATGCGATTATTCCACCTCTTTCATTAAATGGTCCAGTTCTTACTATTCGTAAATTTAAAGATAATTTAGGTAGTATTGAAGATTTAATTAGGAATGGTACACTTACTCCATATATGGCAAGATTTTTAGAGGCTTCTGTTAAAGCAAAATTAAATATTTTAATATGTGGAGGAACAGGGTCTGGTAAAACAACAATTTTAAATGTATTATCTTCATTTATAGATAGTGATGAAAGAATTATTACTATTGAAGATGCCGCAGAACTTCATTTAAAACAAAATCATGTTATTAGTTTAGAAACAAGAAATATGAATTATGAAAAAGAAGGCGAAGTAACAATCAGAGATTTAGTTAAAAATTCTCTTCGTATGAGACCAGATCGTATTATTGTCGGAGAAGTTCGTGGTAAAGAAGCATTTGATATGCTTCAAGCAATGAATACAGGACATGATGGTTCTCTTTCTACACTACACGCTAACGGTACAATTGATGCCTTAAATAGATTAGAAACTATGGTTTTAATGAGTGGTATTGAAATACCAATAAGTGCAATTAGAGAATATATAGAAAAAGCTATAGATATAGTAGTTTATATAGAAAGATTATCAGATGGAAAGAGAAAAGTAACTTCTATTTGTGAAGTTTCAGGTATTAAAGATGGTGAAATTAAACTAAGAGAAATATTTGCCTTTAAACAAAAAGGATTAACTTCAAATGGTGAAGTAGATGGTGCTTTTGTACTATATAAATATATACCTAAAGTATATTCAAAAATAAAAAGTAAAGGTATTAGTTCTATAGATGATATCTTTGAAAAATTAAAAAAATAATATAAGAGGGTGATAATATGAATTATCTAAGTGTTTTTATTCAAATTATAATGATAATTAGTTTACTTGTTATCGCCTTTTTCTTATATCGCTATTTATTAACTAGTAAAAAAGAGAAAAGAATAAATCGTTTTTCAATCGAAGCATTAAGTGAAAAACAAACTTCTTTATTTGATAAAATAGATAATTTAACTGAAAAGATTATTAAAAAAATATCTAGTTTTCTAGAAGAAAAACAACTATTTAAAAAATATCACTTAAAATATGAAAAATTTATAGGTTTAACTGAAAAAGATAGAACTAGTTATGATTTTATAACTAATAAAATATTATTAAGTATTTTGGTTATAGTTTTAACTATAGTATCAGATGCTTTAAGATTTAAAACAGTTTCTTTTATACAAATATTTATATCATTTTTAATAGGTTTCTTTGCCTTAGATATTTATTACTTTTTTAAACAAAAGAAACTAAAAAAAGATGTAGAAAATGACTTATTACAAGCTGTTATAATTATGAATAATGCTTTTAAATCTGGAAGAAGTGTTATGCAATCAGTAGAATTAGTTTCTACTCAGTTAGAAGGTGTTATAGCAAATGAATTTAGAAAAATATATATAGATTTAAGTTATGGACTAGATTTAGAAGTAGTTTTTGAACGTTTTTCAAAAAGAGTTCCTTATAAAGAAGCTTCATATATGGCATCATCTCTAATTATCTTAAATAAAACTGGTGGTAATGTAGTAAAAGTATTTTCTTCAATAGAAAAAAGTTTTATAGAAAGAAAAAGATTAAATGATGAACTAAATTCTTCACTTGCTATGTCTAACTTTGTTTTTAAAGTATTAGTTAGTATGCCACTTTTTATATTTTTAATTATCTTTGTATTAAATAATGATTATTTTAAACCATTAATTAGTAATACTATTGGTAAAGTAATTACAGTAATCATTTTATTATTATATATATCTTATATATTTATAGTAAAAAAAATAACAAAGTTGAAAGAGTGATAGTATATGGAAAAGAAAAGATTTGATTTAAGTTCTAAAATATATAGTAAAAATACAATTTTAAAAGTAGAAAAGAAAATAAAATTACTTGGAGTAAATAATACTTATAGTGCTTCTAATTTACTAAATATAAGATTTTTAACTTCAATTTGTATATTTTTTATAGTACTTTATTTTTTAGATTATGGTTATATTTTTGGACCATTAATTACTTTTATTTATTATGTATCATTTTTTCCTTTAGTTATAGATACAAAAATAAAAAAAAGAGAAAAAAGATTAGAAGATGATTCATTATATTTTTTTGAAATACTTGCTTTATCTTTAGAAGCGGGTAGAAGTATTAAAACTGCAATTGAAGTAACTACTAGAAATATAGATTCTGAACTTTCATTAGAATTTGATAAGTTATTAAAAGATATGATGTTTGGTAAAAGTTTAGATGAGGCATTGGAAGATTTAACTGAAAGAATTCCTTCTTCATCAATTAATAATATTATATTAAATATAAGACAATCAAATATATTTGGTAACAATATTATAGAAACAGTTTATAGACAAGTAGAGTATATAAGAGAAAAAAGAATTTTTGATACTAAGGCTAAAATAAGTAAAATGCCTGTTAAAATAAGTGTAGTATCAGTATTATTTTTTATTCCTTTATTACTATTACTATTATTAAGTCCAATGATTATAGAATTATTAAGTTAATTCTTTTTTATATGTTAAATGAAAAAAATATTGACATTTACAGCATTTTATTATAATATATGTAACAAGAAAAGGAACACTTCTTGACATAATAAAAATATAGTGTTACTATTTAATCATAGAAGAGAATATACTTTTCTAATTGTATATTTATTAATTATATGAATATACTAAAAAAGAGATACTCTAATTTTGAAGCGTTAGATGCTATCTCCGATAGGTTTGAAGAAGCACCCATACTACATAGATGTAGTTAGGTGCTAATTTTTTTAATTGTCTTCCCGAATTTTTCTCTAGAAGAAGTAGTATAATTACTACTATTAATAGATATTCCATCTGGAAATCTCCTTCTTAAATTATTACTCATCGGACCACCTCCTTCATAAATAAAAAACTTACTTTGGAGGTAACACCTAACTATTAAAGTATCTCGTGTATTAATTGTATTCTAAATACATGAAAATAGCAATAACATTTTTAACATTTAATATTTTTTTGTTTTACATATATTTTTTTCTGATTTACATCTTATAAAATGCGTGTTATAATATTCTTATAAATTAATAATTAAAAAGGAGGGTTATTATGAGTGGACATTCTAAGTGGGCTACAATTAAAAGAAAAAAAGGTGCAATAGATGCAGAAAGAAGTAAAATATTTCAAAAGTTAAATAAAGAAATTTATGTTGCTGCGAAAAGTGGTGATAAATTACTTGAAAATAATCCAGCACTTCGTATGGTAGTTGAAAAGGCTAAAGCACAAAATATGCCAAAAGATAGAATACAAGCTGCAATAGATAAAGCACATAATAGTAGTGCTAATGAAAGCTATGAATTTGTAAGATATGAAGGTTATGCTCCAAACGGGGTAGCAGTTATGGTAGATTGTTTAACTGATAATCGAAATAGAACAGCAAGTGATGTAAGAAGTACATTTACTAAAAGAGGAGGTAATCTTGGTACTGATGGTTCAGTAAGTTATTTATTTGAAAGAAAAGGAATAATAATAGTACCAAACTCTTATGATGAAGATACCTTAATGTCTGTAGCACT
>CAYWQZ010000049.1:0-5891 GCA_964460565.1 uncultured Mycoplasma sp. | reverse complement strand
TTTTTTGGATGTTTTTTTGCTTTTTTTGATGAAAAAATTTAACTTTTGGTTAATATAAAAATATATTAGAAAATTCTACCATATGTTTTATTTGAATTATATATTAAAATTATATGGGGTGATTAAAATGGGTTTTAAAATTAAAACTACTAAAAAGAAGATTCCTTCTACTTATAAATCTCTATATATTAGAGATGATTTAGTTAAAAAGATTGAACTTATTGCTAAAATGAATAATACTTCTTTTAATAATGTTATTATTAGTATGATTGAATCTTGCTTAGAAGAGTATTTTAATGAAAATGAAACTGAAGAAAAAGAAAATAAATAGGTAAAGACCTATTTATGGTATGATTCATTATTTAGTATTTTGTAACTACGATATATTTGTTCTAGTAATAATATTCTAAATAATTGATGAGGAAAAGTTAACTTTGAAAAAGATAGTTTTTTTGAGGTTAATTTTTTTATTTCTTTTGATAATCCATTTGATGATCCTATTAGGAAGACAATGTTATTATTATAGGTTATTTCTTTATCTATGTAATTAGATAGTTCTATGCTGTTTAGTTCTTTACCATTTATGTCTAGTAAGATTATGTTATCTTTTGGTTTTATGTGTTTTAATATTTTGTCTTTTTCTTTTGATAAGGCATTTTGAATGTTATCATCTTTTTCATCTTCTAGTTCTATTATTTCTATTTTTATATATTTATTTATTCTTTTTAGGTATTCTTGTTCTGCTTCTTTTAAATATTTTTCTTTTAGTTTACCTATGCATATTATTTTTATCATATTATACCTCGATTGTTTCTAATTTTTTATCTTGTTTTGCTATGTATATTTTGTTTATATTATTTGGTGTTTTGGTTAGCATTTTGTTTATTGTTTGTTCTACTATTTCTTCGGTATTGTTTTCTTCGCTTAAGTGTGCTAGAACGATGTATTTGGTGTTTTCTCCGATTATTTTTTTTAGGTAGTTAGCGCATGCATCGTTTGATAAGTGGCCTTTGTCACTTCTTATTCTTTGTTGTAAGTGAAATGGGTATTTACCGTTTCTTAACATTTCTTCATCGTGGTTACTTTCGATGATGTAGATGTTTTTTTCTTTTATTTGTTTTAATACTTTGTTACTTAAATAGCCTGTATCTGTTATGTATACTAGTTCTTCGTTTTTTTCTTTTATTAGTATTCCACAGCAATCTACATCGTGTGATAGTTTAAATAGTTTGATATTTAGGTTATTTATTTGGTATTCTTCTTGTTTGGTTATTTGGTTTGTTATTTTGGTTTCTAAGTCATTTACTAGGGTTAGAACTGTTGGAGTATGTTTTTTTATTATTTGATTTATGTATTTTATATGGTCTATATGGGTATGGGTTATGATTAGTAAATCTATTTTAGGTAATTGGTTATTTAGTCGTTGTTCTATATTTTTTATAGATAGTCCGGCATCTATTAGAATATTACAAGAAGTGGTTTCTATAAGGGTGCTATTTCCTTTTGAACCACTTCCTAATACTGTTATTTTCATTGATATAGTAGGTATGGATTCATATTTGATCCATTTTTTATTACTTCGTAGTGTAAATGGCAACCTGTGGAATCGCCGGTTGATCCCATTTTACCTATTAATTGTCCCATGTGAACTGCTTCTCCTACTTCTGCTAGACGTTCGGACATGTGTGCGTATCTTGTTATGTAACCGTTGTTATGGTTGATGTCTATGTAGTGTCCGAAACTATAGTGGTATTTTGATGTTACTACTGTTCCATCATTTGCTGCATATATTGGAGTACCACATCTTGCTGCTAAGTCTACTCCGTTATGCATTTTTACAATGTTATAAATTGGGTGTAGTCTATAGCCATAGTTGTCTGATACGGTATATGCAGAGTTTAAAGGCCAAGCCCAATATTTGGTATTTGCTACTAAGTATTCTGTTCTTGCTCCAACTTTTACTATTTTACTTTGGGCTTCTTTTATAACTATACTTTCAACAATTACTGCGTTTGTTATTTGACCGTTTTCTTTTTTTATTTTTCTTGTAACTATACTTTTACCATTTTTACCTTCTTGTATTACTTTTGTGTAACCTCTTATGAAGTTTTTGTCTTCTTTGGTTACTGTTTGGTATTTTACATCTTCGTTTGCTACGGAGTGAACTTCTTCTACTACGGTGATAATTGGTGATACTTTGTTTACTACTACTTGTTGTCCGGTGTAAAGAAGGGCATTTTCACTAGTTATATCTTTGTTTATAATTAAGAAAATGTTATTTGATATTTCGTTTTTTTCTGAGATTGATGTTATTGTGTCTCCTTCTTTTACTGTGTATGTTTTTTTGGTATTTTCTGAACCATATAGTAGGTATTCTGCTAAATCTTTGCTATTTGTAAAGATTGTTTCGTTGGTTGAGATGTAATCTTTTTTTATTTTTATTTGTTCTTTTATGTAAACGTTTTCAATTATTGTTCCTTCGTTTTCGATTTGAGTTTGTGTTTCGTTTAGGTATTGTTGATATTCTTCTTTATCGATGAAGGAAATTACTAGTTCGTTTATGGCATCTGTTAAGATGTCTTTGTCTAGAACGTATAGTTTTATTTTGTCTGTTACAGTATTGTTTTCTTCTTCGCTTTCTGTTTCTTGTTTTGTTGTTTTTTCTATAGTTACTGTGTATCCTTCGATTGAAAAGCTTTCTTTTTGTTCTATTTCGTTATATACTTCTTCAATTGTTGATATTTTTTGATTGTAGGTTGTTTCTTCTTTTATTTCTAAACCAGTTGGTATATAAACGTTTTTAACATTATATTTGTTTTTTATTACTTCTTGTTTGTTATCAATATATTCTTCTAAATCTTCTTTTGATGTTATTAGTCCAATTGAATTTCCTTCTAGGTATACTCTGTAAGCTTTGGTTGCACCATAGTATTTATTTGATGTTTCTGTTAGTATTATTGTTATGGTTGCTATTGCAATACATAGTATGGTTAGTAATATATTTTCGGCTTTATTCATTTTTTTCACCTTCTTTCTTTTCTCCGGTGTAATTCATGAAGGAAACGGTATTTTTTTTGAATAATAGTTCTGCTGTGCCTATTTTGCCGCTTCTGTTTTTTCTTATTATTACTTCGCTTCGGCTCATGTTGTCATCAATTTTTGAGGCTGGGTTATAATAGTCATCACGATAAATAAATGCTACTATATCAGCATCTTGTTCGATAGAACCTGATTCTCTTAGGTCGCTTAAGTTTGGTCTTTTGTCTTCTCTTGCTTCTGGACTTCTTGATAATTGGGCTAGAGTTAAGATTGGTATTTTTAGTTCTAGTGCTAGTGTTTTTAGGGCTCTTGATATTTCTGATACTTCTTGTTGTCTATTGCCACTATATTTACCCATACCATCAATTAGGGTTAAGTAATCGATAACAATTAGGGCAAGGTTTTCATCTGTTGCTGCGACGCGTCTTGATTTGGCTTTTATATCACCGATGCTTACTCCTGGTGAGTCATCTATGTATACTGTTGCTTCACCTAGTCTACTCATTGCTTCGTTTACTCTTTTCCAATCTTGGTTTTGTAAGTCACCATTTTGAAGTTTTTGGGCGTTTATTTGTCCTATTGAAGATACCATACGAGATATTAGTTGTTCTGCTGGCATTTCTAAGGTAAAAATAATTACAGATTTTTTTTGTGCTACTGCAACATTGGTTGCTATGTTTAAGGCAAGTGCTGTTTTACCCATAGAAGGACGTGCAGCAAGGATAATTAGTTCACTTGCTTTTAGTCCGTTTGTTAGGTTATCTATATCATAAAAGCCTGTTGATAAGCCATTTATTTTTCCTTTGTTAGCTGCTAATTTTTCTAGGTTTTCTTGAAATGATGTTAGAACTTCAGGCATATTTTTAAATTCTGCAGAACGACGATTTTTTACTATGTTTAATATTCTTGTTTCGGCTTTATCTAGTGTATCTTCGACTGAAAGTTCGTTGGTATATCCTAGAGTTACTATGTTGGTTGCTTCATTTATTAAGTTTCTTAAGATACTTTTGTCTTCGACTATTTTTATGTAATAATCTATATTTGATGCGGTTGGTACTTCTTCCATTATTTCTGCTAGATATTCTACTCCACCAATTTCTTTCAAGAGATTTTTATTTTTTAGTTCATTTGATAGTGTTGTAATATCTATTGCTATATGGTTATTATACATTTCTTTTAGTACATCAAATATTTTACCATTTTTTTCTAGATAGAAGTTATTTGCAGTTAGGCTATCTGTTGCTTTTTGAATTGCATATTTTGATAGAAACATTGATCCTAGGACGGATCTTTCGGCTTCTAGGTTTTGAGGTACTTCTTTATTCACTTATTTCACCTACTTTGTTAATTCTATTTTTATGTTTGCTTTTATATCTTTATATAAAATTATTTCTACATTATGAAAACCAAGACTTGATATATTATTATCTAGTATTATTTGGTTTTTATTTAGTTTTATTTTTTCATCTAGTTTTTCTTTTATTTGTTTTGTTGAAATGCTTCCAAATACTTTATCATGTTCTCCTGTTTTTACTTTGAATTTGTATGTTTCTTTTTCTAGTTCTTCTTTTAGTTTTAAAGCATTTTTTCTATTTAGTTCATCTTGTTTTTTTTCTTCATCATTTTGTTTGTTTAGGATATTTAGACTAGTTTCTGTTTTTTGAACTGCATATCCATTTTTTATTAGGAAATTTTTAGCGTATCCATCTTTTACTTCTTTTATTTCTCCTTTTTTGCCTTGATTTTTTAAGTCTTTTATAAATATTACTTGCATATATATTTCACCTCATTTGTTATATTATACTATTTTAATTTTAAATTGTAAATTATTGTTTTTTGTATATAGATATTGTAACAAATTTCTTGATAAAAGTCATTAGTTTGTAGGATAAAGATTTATAGTTTTTTTATATTAAAAAGGACTTTGTGTCCTTTTGGTTAAAACATATTAGTGTAATTGCCTTCTTTTTCGTAGTAGTTATCCATTGTTTCTATGTAAGTGTAGTATCCTAAACTAATTAATTGGTTATGAGTGAATTTTCTTGCTGTTAGTCCTCTATCTTTGTTTGAGGTATCTCCAATTACTATTAGGTTATCACTTACTCCAATTATAATACCTGTGTGTCCGTCATTACCTATTAAGTCTCCTGCTTTGATGTTGCCGTTTTTTAGAAAGTCTCTAGTTATGTTGTGTCTTTCTCCTAGTTTTGAGAAATCTTTTGTACTAGAAAAGCCTGCGCCTAAGTCACCTGGATCGTAGCCTCCATTATATAAGGCCCATGCGACAAAGCCAGAGCAATCTAAACCATTTGGATGATATGTTCCTTGGGGTTGGTCTGGTTCTCCTAAGGCTATTTTTAGGGGACACCCCCATATTACAGGTCCAGTGCTGGTTTTAGTTATTTCACTAAATTTGTTTTCGCTTAGGTATAGTCCTTTATGGTAATATCTTCCTTCACCATCTACAACATAAGTTTTTCCGCTTAATCTACCGTTTTCTGGGAAGTAATCTAATTTGTATGGAAATTCTAGTAGTAAAAAGCGTGCGGCAGCGAGTACTCCTCCTCTGGTTTTATAACCAGCTTTTTCTACTCTGTATTCTAATATTTCATCTAAAGTTTTTGCTTCTTCTACAGTATATTTGTTACATGGTAAAAATTTTTTTGATATAATTTGTTGTTTGTTAATTAAGTTTGTAACTGTTACTTCTATGGTGTCTTCTATATCGTTTATTGTTGCTTTTATAGTTGCTTTACCTTCTTTTTTAGGGGTTATTTTACCATCTTTAGTTATTTTTATAATGTTTTCGTTGTCTGATGTAAAGGTTGGTTTTTCTTCTACTTTGCCTATAG
>CAYWQZ010000048.1:0-6002 GCA_964460565.1 uncultured Mycoplasma sp. | reverse complement strand
AAATTAATATAATCGGAGTAGCAACTTTTGATGAGGCTTTAGAAAGTTTAAGTAACTTAGTAGAAAATTGATGTTTTTTGCTTGACAAAATAAAAGAAATTTTATATATTTAATTTGACGTTTTCAAAAATTATAAATGAGTTATGTAACTACATATAAATATGTGGTTTTTTGCGTTATAATTTTTGAGTGGAAAGGAGTGATAAAATGTCATTTATTGAAGTGAAGAATCTTACTAAAACATTCAAGGTAAGCGAAAGAAAAGAAGGACGTTTTAGTATGATTAGAACTTTCTTTAGTAGAAGTTATAAGTATATCAAAGCAATTGATGATATATCTTTTTCTATTGATGAAGGTGAAATTGTTGGATACATAGGTCCAAATGGTGCAGGTAAAAGTACTACTATTAAAATATTATCTGGAATACTTACTCCAAGTAGTGGAATGGTAAAGATAGATAATAAGGTTCCATATTTGGAAAGGAAAGAATATGTTAAAGAAATTGGAGTAGTATTTGGTCAAAGAAGTCAGTTATGGTGGGATTTACCTGTTATTGATTCATTTAATTTGTTAAAGGATATTTATAAATTAAATGATGATGAATATCAGAAAACACTTGATGAACTAGTTAGATTACTTAATTTAAAAGATATTATTAATATTCCAGTAAGACAACTTAGTTTAGGAAATAGAATGAAAGCCGAAATTGGGGCAGCACTTTTACATAAACCTAAAATATTATTTTTAGATGAACCTACTATTGGACTTGATGCTGTAAGTAAAAAAGTAGTTCGTGATTTTATTAAAAAAATAAATAAGGAAAATAAAGTAACAGTAATTCTAACAACTCATGATATGAATGATATATCTACTCTTGCTAATAGGGTTATTTTAATAGGTAAAGGTAAAAAACTTTATGATGGTTCTTTAAAGAAAATAAAAGAAGAATATGATTTTTTAAGAACAGTTAAAGTAGTAACTAATGATAAAGTTTTAATAGAAGAGGATTATGTTTATGAGATAAATAAATTAAAAGATGGAATAGAGTATGTAATAGATACAAGAAAAATAGATGTAAGTCGTTTTATAAATATATTATCTTCTAAAATATCGATTATTGATATTGATATAGAGAATAAATCTATTGATGATATTATAGTGAAACTATATGAGGAGTATGGAATATGAAGTCATATATTTCTTATTTTAAATTAAAGTTTAAAATTGGACTTCAATATAAAGCTGCAGCAGGGGCTGGAATTTTAACTCAATTATTTTTTGGTTTTGTTTATGTTTTTACTTATACTGCTTTTTATGAATCTGGTTCTGATAATTTACCAATTGCTTATGATAAATTAATTAGTTATTTGTGGCTTTGTCAAGCATTTTTTGCAATGATTAATTTGTGGTATAAAGATAAAGAAATTATTAATTTAATTAAAACTGGTAATATTGCTTATGAACTTTGTAGACCTCAAGATTTATATTTTATGTGGCTTAGTAAAATATTAGGAGAAAGATTATCAATGACTTTATTGAGATGTATTCCAGTACTTTTAATTGCAGTTTTACTTCCTAGTCCATATAATTTAAATTTAAGTATTAGTTTTTTTAGATTAATATTATTTTTAATAACATTTATTTTATCAATCTTTTTAATGGCTACTTTAGTTACTTTGTATCATGTAATTTGTCTTTTTACTATAGATGAAAAGGGAATAGTTAATATTTTTATGGTTTTAGCAGATATATTGTCTGGTTTAGTAGTACCTGTTTCATTTTTTCCTACATATTTAAAAAATATTAATAATTATTTACCATTTAGATATGTTAGTGATTTTCCATTTAGATTTTATGTTAATGATATTTCTATACATGATGGATATATAGGTATTATTATTCAAATAATTTGGATTATTATATTATTTATAATTGGAAGATTGTTAACTAAAAAAGCACTTAAAAATGTTGTGGTACAAGGAGGTTAAAATGAAGTTATATTTTAAATATATGAAAACTAATTTAAAAAGTGAAATGCAGTATAAAACATCATTTATTATGTCAATACTTTCTCAAGTTTTTATCTTTTTTGGATATTATTTTACTATAATATGTTTATTTGATAAGTTTTCTAATGTAAAAGGATTTACTTTATATGAAGTTTTATTTACATTTTCAGTAGTACAATTTGGTTATTCTTTTTGTGAGGTTTTCTTTAGAGGAGTAGATTTATTTGATGAATTAATAATAAGAGGAGAGTTTGATAAAATATTAATTAGACCTAGAAGTATTTTACTTCAAGTATTTAGTGAAAAAATGCAATTTTCTAGATTATCTAAAGTATTAGAAGCTATTATTATTCTTATAATTTCTATTATAAAAATGAATGTTGTTTGGAATTTTAATAAGTTATTAGTAGTTATATTTGTTTTATTTAGTTCTGTTATTTTGTTTTTATCAATCTTTTTAGTCGCTGCTTCTTATTGTTTTATTACAATTAAGAGTTTAGAAGTTAGAAATTTAGTAACAGATGGGGGAAAGCAAATGGCTCAGTATCCAATTGGAATTTTTAAAAAAGGTTTTATAGTTTTTTTTACATTTATTATACCATTTGGTTTAATTAATTATTATCCATTATTATATATTTTAGATAAGAATAGTAGTATTTTGTATATGTTTTCTCCATTGTTTACAATTATATATTTTATTTTAAGTATGTTAATTTTTTATAAGGGAGTAAAAAGATATACTAGTGTTGGTTGTTAAAGTATTCTATTTTCTTTTTTTGAAATATATTTTATAATATATATGAGGTGTAGTTATGAATGCGGATTTAAATTTATTAAAAGAAAGTATAAGTGAATATTGTGAAGAGATATATGCAATGAGTATTAATTATATGAAGAATAATAATATTGATTTTCATTTAACAGGAGAGGATTTATTAACTATAAAATTAAGAAATTTAGAAATTTTAAAGGATAAGGTAATTAGTTCTGATAATTATGATATAGTTTTTAATTATAAGAAAGAAATAGAAGATTTAGCTAAGGAAATAAGAGGTATTATATGGAATTAACGGAAAGAGAAAAAGCGCTTGTATTACGTGGTTATAGTAAAGAAGATGTAAAAAGGTTATCTGATTTTACTAAAGAGGAATTAGATTATGCTTTAGAAGTTGTATTATATAGATTATCTAGGGGGGTATGTAAAGTTGATAATCCTACTGCTATATTTGTTGGAGGACAGCCTGGTTGTGGTAAAAGTAGTGAAGTAATACGTTTAAAGGAAGAATATGATAATATAATAGAAATAATATTCGATCATTATAGAGCATATCATCCTCGTTATTTAGAAATGGAAGATGTAATAAAAAGTCATTGGAAGAATAGAGTAGAGACAGAAGATGATACTCCTGGTAATGATATTGCAGATTTTACTCATGAATTTGTTGGTTCTTTATCAGATGAATTAATTAAATTAGCAAGTGATAAAGATAAAAATGATAAAGGTTATAATATGATAATAGAATGGGGTATGAGAACTTCAAAAGTACCTCTTGAGACTATGGAAACATTAAAAGAAAAAGGTTATTTAATAAAAGTAAAATTTATATGCGTACATAAATCTATTTCTTTAAAAGCTTGTAAAATAAGAGCAAATGTTATGAAAGATGATAAACATATAGTAAGAAATGTTCCAATAACTTTTCATGATATGTGTATAAGAGATTTACCAAGTAGTATTAATTCTATATATGATGAGGGCTTTTCTAATCAATATATTGACGAAATGATTTTAACATTAAGAAATGGTTTAGTTATTTGGGATAATTCTAATAAGAATGTTATGCCGGGGTATGTATTTAAAAAATATTTAGAAGATTATGATTTAACTAAAGAATTTGAAAATAGTGAGTCTTTAGCACTTAAGAATAATAATAGGGAATTTGAAGTATTAAATAAAAAAAGAAAATAAGATTTATCGAATGTGAATCTTATTTTTTTTAAATTCTATGTATTCATTGTATGCTTTTTTATCTAAGTTAAAATTAAATTTTTTGAATTTGAAATTTTTATCTTTACTTAATATAAGTTTTTTAATAAAGTTTGTAGTAAATTCATAATTTCTAACTAATAAAGGTCCAATCATATAAGTACCATAGAAATTATTATATATAATTCCTTCATTAGTAAATAGATTGTTAACATTTCCATAGGTTATATGGTCACTAGTGTTAATAAAACCATAGATATCATTTTTACAAAAATTACATTTAGTAGTAACTTCTTTTACAATACGATTTTTTTCTATTACGTTAAAATCAAATATATTAAGTCCATTTTTTCCAAACATATATAAACTATTTCCAGTAGAAAGAATAAATTTATTTGAATTAATAAATTCTTTTATATCATCT
This sequence comes from uncultured Mycoplasma sp., assembly GCA_964460565.1. Taxonomy (GTDB): domain Bacteria; phylum Bacillota_I; class Bacilli_A; order RF39; family UBA660; genus HGM10836. Next base: position 1,582 of record CAYWQZ010000048.1, on the reverse strand, counting down.
TTATATTTTATTAGATGTTCTAAACATAATTTTCTATTTTCTTCAGTTGAAGAACCTATATAAATCATATCTAATTTATTAAAATCTATGTTATCTAAATTAGTTAATTTTTTTATTTCATAGTTTATACCTTGATTTTTTAAATGATATTCTAAAACATTAATATTACCACTGTCACCATATAAATTCATCATATCATAATATAAATATCCAATAATTATTTTCATTTTAATTCCTCCATTACTTTATTAAATGGTTTAATATAGTCAAAATTAAGTATTGCATAGATATCACCTTTAGAATCTTTTATATCTTCTTTACATTTATACATATCTTCACAAATAATTATTTTCTTTTCATCAAAACCATTATATTTAAGTGCTACAGCAATATCATATCTTTGTGGACCACATACTATAAATTTATCTACATTATTTAATAAATTAAAATCAATATCATAAATCCATGATAAATCATCAAAATCATATCTTCTACTAATTTGCCACCAACCAATAATTATTGTTTTTAATTCTTTATTATTTGAAGTATAAAGAATAGATTGATTAAAAGTTGTACTATTTTCATTTTTATTATTTAAAACATAGACATTTCTATTATTATATTTATATTTATTATATATTTTTTTGTCTTTTTCCATTTCAGATATATAAGAACTAATCATATCTTTATCTAAGTTACATAGTGATAAAACTGAAAAGGCTGCAGATATATTGTATAAGTTAAATAACATATCATTATTTACACATATTTTATATTTATTGTTAATAGTTAATATGTTTTCTTTATAGTTAAAATCACTTATTTTATAATTAATTTCTGGTCTTTTAAAATTACATTTAGAACAATAATAATCTCCTAAATATTCTATGTTGTAGTAGTTATAATTTAATTTGTTTTGACATTTTAGACATCTAGTAATATTTAGATTATTAAATTTATTTTTTTTATATGAGTATTTTAGTTTTTCTGTACCAAAATATGTAATATTGAATTTGTTTTCTAAGTTAAATTTTTGTAAATATGGATCATCACCATTTATAATTAAAGTTGTGTCTTTAGTAAGTGATTTTAATATTTCATTATATACTATGTCAAAATGTCCTTGTCTTGGTACTTGGTCACGAGTTATATTAGTAATAACTACATAGTTTGGTTTAATATAAGGAAAAACATGTTTAGCATATCTTTCATCCATTTCAAATACACAGATATCAGATTTAATTTCTCCTTTTAAATTAGAATATTTAAGTAGAGTAGATATAATTGCTGCTCTTTCATTAGAACCTTTATCATTATAACAAGTTTTATAACCAAATTTTTTAAAGACATCATTAATTATTTTACTAGTAGAACCTTTACCAGAAGAACCAGTAACAGCGATAACATTAGAAGGTAGTTTAAAATTATTTAAGATATTTTTATTTAAATGATAAGCGATATCACCAGGCATAGAACTACCTCTACCAATTTTTTCTAAAATAAATACACAAATTTTTCCTATTAGGATACTAATAAATTTTTTCATAAAAAGATAACCTCCATTTACATTATACCATGTATA
>CAYWQZ010000047.1:0-6119 GCA_964460565.1 uncultured Mycoplasma sp. | reverse complement strand
CATATGATTATTTAATAGAAAAATATATTACAGGTATACCAATAGTAGACGATAATAAAAAATTAAAAGGTATAACAACTTTAAAAGATATTGCTAGAAAAGTAATAGATGTAAATTATAATAGTTTAAATACTTCTTATAATAATATATTAAAAACCCTTGAAGGGGAGGAAATACTTCATTTTGATGATGAAATATGTGGTAATTTATTAGTAGCAACTTTCAGAAGTACAACATTTTTAAATCAAATTGAATTAAATAATAATGATATCTTAATTGTAGGTGATCGTCATAGTATTTTAGAATATGCAGTTAAGTCAAAAGTAAAAATGATTATTTTAGTAGGAAATAATAGTATAAAACCAAGTATGTTAAAACTTGCTAAGAAGAATAAGATAAATATTATATCTACATCATATGATTCATTTCATACTGCAAAACTTGTTGTATTAAGTGATTACATAAAAAATATTTTATCTAGTAATAGGTCATATCGTTTTACTGAAACAGATTATTATGATGAATTTATTTCACTTGCTACTAAGTTAAAATATAATAACTATCCAATTGTTGGTAAAAATAATGTATGCAAAGGTTTAATTAGAATTACTGATACTTTAAAGAAAAATAAAAAGAAAGTTATTTTAGTAGATCATAATGAATACGAACAAAGTGTAGATGGTATTGAAGAAGCAGATATAATTGAAGTAATAGATCATCATCGTATAGGTAATATTTCTACTAATAGTCCAATTAACTTTAGGAATATGTCTGTTGGAAGTACTAATACAATTATTTATAATTTATATTTAGAAAATAAAATAGATATTCCTTATGAAATGGCTGGTCTTATGATATCAGGAATACTTTCTGATACTTTAGGACTTACTAGTCCTACTACAACAAAAAAAGATATTGAAGCAGTTTTATCTTTATCTAAAATATTAAAAGTAGATTATAATGATTACTTTATGGAAATGATGAAAGCAGGTACCTCATTAAAAGGATTATCTATTACTGATATATTAAATCAAGATATGAAAGTATATGAAGTAAATGATAGATCTTATGCAATATGTCAAGTTACTACTTTAGATGAAGACTTTATCTTAGATAATAAAGAAAGTTATTTAGAAGAAATAAATAGAATGAAAACCACTAATAAATATTCTGCAGTTTTATTTTTAATTACTAATATTGTAGATAATGGTTCATATTTATTATATTCAGAAGACGCTGAAGATTATGTAAGTATAATTTTTAATGTTGATAAAGTTAAACAGGGTATATTCTTAAAGAAAATAGTATCAAGGAAAAAACAAGTTGTATCAAGACTTGGAGAAATATAAAGAGAAAGATAAGGAGAAAGATAATTATGAAGTTAAAAGAAGGTTATGTAAATTTTAAAAAAGAAGAGCTATATGTAATGTATGAAAAAATAGTTTATAAAACTAAAGATTATGAAAATATCACAAGAAGTAAAATGCTTGATGAAATATTAAAAGAATATAATCAAAATAATTTTTTATATGAAATATGTACTTATAAAGAATTAGACTTTTTAATAAAATTAAAAGAAAATAAAATAACAGAAAAAAATGTAGATAAATATATATGGGAAATAGCGCGTTTATATGAAAAATTTATATTAGACTTAGATACTCTTGAAATATATGAAGAACAAAAAACTAGAGTAGAAGATGCTATTAGAGTTTATAAAGAAAATAAACAAAGAAAAATAAATAATGATGACTTTTTTGCAATACTTATTGGATTTGTAAAAGTACATGTAGAAATTGCTACAATAGCTTTAGAAAGTGTTATGACTTCTTTTTCTAAAGTTACAAAAGAAGGATTTAATGCTTTACTAGGTTCTCCGTTATTACATTTTTATTGTGATTTTTACTATGAGGATGTTCCAAAATTAGGAGAACAAGAATTTATATTTTATCGTGATTATGAGATATATATTGATGATTTAAGAGAAAGAAAAAAAGAATTCTCTAGTGTTGGAACATATGATGTAGATTTACGCGATTATATAGATATTTTCTATTATGATTTTCCAATTAAACATCCTAAAGTTAAAAAAGCATATGATAAATTTTATGGTACTGTAGATGGTGCTATACCTTTATTTCTTTTACAAACTGCTAGAATATTTAATGATGAAGAGTGCTTTGATATGACAAAACTAGATGAAGAATATAAAAAGATTTTACTTGATGCATTAGATGAATTACCTTCAGCAACATTAAATGGCGCTAGTAGAGTAGAGTATGAAAAATCACAAAATGAAGCAAAAAATACTGTAACTAAAATGGATAGAGAGCGTCAAACAAATGCTTGTTTATCTAAAAAAGATGCTGATACATATTATAAATTATATTTTGCATTACTAGAATATACTAATGATTTATATAAAATTAGTGATAAAGTAAAGAAAATATATAAACAAAAGTACTTAAATCCAGAATGTTTAAAACCAATTGATGAATACTTATGGAGTCATAAAGAAATATTAGATAAATTTATCAAAGAAAATAAATATAAATTTAATAATGAAGAATTAGAAATAGTAAAAAACTTTAAAACTGCTTATACAAGTCAATTTTTAACTATATGTGGTTATGAAAAAGAATATACTAAAGTATATGATGCAGAAAAAAATAAAGTTTATATGATGAAAGGTGTTAATGATAACTTTGATAATATTATAAATGTAGAAGAACTTCCTGTAGTAGTTAATATGACCTTATTAATGTTTAAAGATAATATAATCTTCAGTACTATCTTTAGTAGTTATTCTATTGATTTAGGTAATAGTTTTAGAAAAATGATAATTGATGAAAGTAGTAAAGCAATGAAATATTATCACTTATAAAAGGTATAGAAATATATCTTTTTTGTATGAAATAATATGAAAATATGATATGATGTATATAGATGGAGGTATATATGAAAGTAAAAGAAATAAGATATGAGTTAAGTAAACATGATAGAAATACACTTGAAGATATAATAATAGAATTATATAAAAGAATGCCTAAATCAAAAAAAGAAGAATATAATATAGATGATTTTATTACAAATCCTATAAAAGAAGCAAAAAAAGAAATAATGCCTATTTCATTTAATGAATTAAAAGAAGAAATAAAATATTTTTTAGATTGTGTAGATAACGAATATTATAGTTCTCCTAATAGAATAATATCTAAAGAAGAAAGAAGTAAATGGCGTTTTAAAGTAAGAAGATATATTAAAGAATTAAATAAAATTGATATAAATAATCCTTTTTATGAAGATGCAACTTTATTATTAATAGAACTATATAAAAGATTAAGTAAAGGCTCACATTATTTATTATTTTCTAATTGGGAAACTTTTAAAGCAGCATCTATTTCACAAGATGATTTTTATGATTTAATTATAAAAAGAATTTTAATAAATGATTATACAAAAGAAGATGTAATAGAATGCCTTAACCTTTTAGAAGTACCAAAAGATCCATATGCTTCTTCTTATGATATGTTTGATAATTTTACATCTAATATAAGTAAAAATAAAGAGGAAGTAATTGGTTTATTAAAAGATAAAATAAATATTTTAAAAAAAGAAATAAAAATTTCTAAAGATAGTACTTATGAAAAAGAAGATATGATAGATAATTTTATGATATGTATAATGGATTTATATTTTAGTTTAGATAAAATAGACGTTGGAATTAAATATTTTAAAGAAAATTATATCCACTATGATGAAGAAGTAAGAATGTATATTATACTAGAAAAATTAGAAAAATATGAATTATATACTTACTGGATAAAATTATATGAAGAAAATAAAGTAAATTACAGAAGATTTCTTGTAGAAAAATATAATGAAATAAAAAATAAGGAGTGATATTATGTTAAAAACAAAATTAACTGAAAATTATACTGGAATTACTATAACTGGAGATTATGAAGATTTTAATGAATTATATGATGCAATTTCAACTTTAATAAGAAATGAAGAAAATATAGATTCATATCAAGAATATATGATGCAAAATCATTTATACGCATTTTTATATGATTTAAGGCATGCATACCAAGGAGATAGAGAAGCTTATCTTATGCCTAATTATGTTAGTGAATTTAAACTAAAATATCTAAATTTAAAAAAGAAAGATATATCAAATAATAATGTATACTATTCATTTAATTATCTTATAACTGATTTATTATTTGATATGATGTTAATTAGATATTTTATAAATAAATTACCTAAAAAAGATAATAGCATCTTTAATTATAATATAAACTTAGTAAATTATTTTTATTCTATAGCTTTAATATCTATTGAAGAATTAACCGGAGTTAAAAATGCTAATAAAATTAAAAAAATTTTAACTAAGAATATAATGGATGAAAAACAATTTATTCCTCAGTGGTTTGATGAGTTATCTATTAAATATATATATTCATCAAAAAATAAAAAATTAAAAGAATTTATGGATACAGCAGATAAAATATTAAATTATTCTAATTATAAAGAATATTTTATGATGAAAGATGAAATATTAAGAGAAAGTAAAATAAATAATACTAATATAGATGACATTTATTTTAATGAATTTCCTAATGAAATTAAGTGGTAATTAGAGTATATTTTATTTCTGATACACATTTTTATCATAATAATATTATTAAATATTGTAATAGACCATTTAATAATGTTAATGAAATGAATAAAACTATAATAGATAACTAGAATAATACTATTAAAGATAATGATACTATATATGTACTTGGAGATTTTTGTTTATCAAATGATACAGAAATGATTTATTTATTTATTTAATTAAATTAAAGAGTAATTAGAGGAGGTAATTTTATATGAAAGAAATGTGGGATTTATACGATAGAAATCGTAAAATGTTAGATAGAAAGGTCGAAAGAGAAACAAAACTAAGTGATGATGAATACCACCTAGTTACAAATGCTTGGATTAGAAATACAAAAGGGAAATTTTTAATAAGTCAAAGAACGTCCCAGAAAGCACATCCATTAATGTGGGAATGCACAGGAGGATCTGTATTAATGGGAGAAAATACTTATGAGGGTGCAATTCGTGAGGTAAAAGAAGAACTTGGAGTAGATATAAGTAATGCACCTTATGCATTTGTAGGTTCTACAACTAGATATTTTAAAAATTGTCCAGATATTTTAGATGCCTATATTTTTGAACTTGATGTTCCAATTGAAAACATTATTATTCAAAAAGAGGAAGTAAATGATGCTAAATGGATGACTAAAGAAGAAATATTAGAAATTTATAATCAAGGCAATTTTGAAACTACAAAATTTATTTTGGAAGTTTTAAACTTTGATAGAAAGTTAAATAATCCTAAAAATAAATAAAATATTATGAATAAGGGGGTCTTAGTATCAAAATTAGCACAAACTATTTCAATAGTAAAACATGTAAAAAAACTCCTCAACAGCAATTAATTAGGAAAAATAATAAATAATTTATTGTAACTTTTTATTTTATTGTTGCAAAAAATGTCAAAAAATATAAAAAGTTTGCATTCTATTGCAAATTTTTATTTGGTTACTTTTATAATTAAAATAATAAAAAAAATAATTTAAAAAGTAATATTTTAATAAATTGACAAAAATAAGGAAAACTGTTATAATTTTCCTAGAAAAAGGAAATGATGTGTATGAATAATTATAATAAACTTTTAAATTATGCAAAAGAAAGTAATGGATATATTACTACTAAAGAAGCAGAAACTTTAGGGATTAATAGTACTTTTTTAAGTAATTTAGTAAACAATAAAAAACTAGAAAGAGTGGGAACAGGTATTTATAAATTACCTGAATATCCTATTGATAATTTTTATATTTTGTCTAAAAGTAGTAAAAATATGTGTTATTCTCATGCTACTAGTTTATATCTACATAACATGTCTAATAGAATTCCATTAGTTTATGATGTTACTGTTCCATATAACTATAGTGGTAATTTATTAAACAATGAAAATGTATCTTTAAGATATGTAAAAGATGATATCTTTGATTTAGGTATGATTGATATTACAACTATTAATGATTTAACAGTTAAGTGTT
>CAYWQZ010000046.1:0-6284 GCA_964460565.1 uncultured Mycoplasma sp. | reverse complement strand
TACTAAAGAAATAATAAATGTTATTATATAAATAAATATATTATCACTAGTATTAGGATTATTAATTACTTCATTATTAGTATTATTTAACTTTTCTACTGCATATGTACTAAAGTGTGTTGTAGTAAATTTAATATATAATTTATTATTTATTTCTACAACTTCACCAGTTATTTTTTCTCCTATAGATGAATCATCTTTTACATAATATACAGTTACTTTATCTCCTTTTTTATAGTTAGATACTGGAATATATACATCTATACCATTTTCTATATTAGTAACATAATTTTTATCATAAGCTTTTATTAAATTTATATCATAAGCATATTCTAAATCTATTTTATTATTTTTTACAAATTTACTTACATATTCTTCTTCTGATACATTATTTGTTTTTATAGAACTATCTAATGGTACATCATAACTTTCTGTATATACATTTATTCCTGTTTCATCATCAATTGATGTAACATTTGGAGTATCAATAAACTTTTTATCTACTTCAATTAAAGTAACATAAAATGATTTATTATCTAAATTAAGTTTAAGGTGAGCCATATTATATTTTTCATTTGTTTTAAGTAACATATTTAAATAATTATTTGCATAATCATCATCTTCAAAAGTATCAATATCTGTCATATCAAAAGATACATTTACTTTATTATTAAAATATTTATTAAGTCTATCTTTAGCTTTATCATAGATAGTACCAGATAAAGCTTTATCTACATATATTACAGTTTCTACATTAAGTATAACTTCTTTATATGCATATAATACACCATCTTTATATAAACTAACAGAAGCATATCTAGATTCTCCAAAAGGAGTTCCTCCTCCTCTACCTAATAATATTTCAAAATCAAACTCAGGATTTCTTTCAATTATTTCTTTTAATTTACTAAATCTTGCTAAAATAGTACTTGTTTTATAGTCATTATTACTTATACTTCCGTAATGATATAAATTATTTATAGAATTAATACCTTGTAAATAGTAATTATCTTCTAATGATTTAATTATATCAAAAGCTTTATTAAAAGTATCTTTATTATAGTTATCTAAATATTTAACCTTTACTTCTTTAGTTAATTGTAAATCACTACCATTATCACTATAAGATACTCTGATGGTTGCTTTATCATTTGTTTCCATATCAGATACAGTAATATTATCTAAATCATAATTATTTTCTTTTAAATAAAACTTAATAGCATTTTCATAAAAATAAGGTAAATCATAATCTTCTATATCTAATTTAAATAAATCTGGATTAATAGAATTTATTACTATTTCATCACCAAAATTATCAATAATAGAAGTTGCCTCATCTTTAGTTAATGCATTTATATCTTTAGGTAAAATTAAAACAAGCAAAAACACTAAAATAAATAAAATTTTCTTTTTCATTTTTCAACTCTCCTTTACTATAAATTAATTTTATCACTTATATTTTAGTTAGTAAAGTAGTAATTAAAAAAATTATTTTGGTAAAATTTTTATAGACAAAATCTATAAAATATGGTATTATGTATACAGATGAGGGAAACTTCATATAATAAATAAAGGAACACTTGATATACCATTGTTGAGTGCTACCTATTTAATAGGATGGCACCTAATTCAAGCATTTTGAGTTAGGTGCTCTTTTTATATAAGAATTACGAATAGTAACCCTATAAGTAAAAGGATGTTAATCATTAAAAAGATGATTACGAAAAGATCTTTTTTACTCATAAGCATCACCTCCCTTATAAAATTTATTTTACAAGAAAGGTAGCACCCAACTATCAAGTGTTCGTAATTAATTATACTAGATATAATCACATAATACAAACAAAATTTGCAAAAAACAATTTGTAATTTTTGGTAAAAATTTAATAATTTATATCATTATAAAAGACTTCATATTTTATTATTTTTGAAGTCTTTTTCATTTAATATTTAATCTTTTAAACATCCTATTGGAACTACTAAAATTTCATTTTCAGTTGTATAAGCCATATCAGTACCTGTTATTATCATGGAAAATAAAGGTTCTTTTAAATTTTTGTTTTCTTTGATTAAATTTTTTAAATTAATTAAATGTTCTTCTGCTTCTTTGATTCTAGTTCCACCAAGTTTAATTTCTATTAAGCCGTAATCTCCATTTTCAAAATGAATTACACTGTCACATTCTAAACCATATCTATCTCTATAATGTTTTAAAGTACCTCCGATTACTCTAGAGTAAACACTTAAATCTCTATAACATAAATTTTCAAATAATAATCCAAATGTTTTAATATCTAACATTAATTCTTTTGGAGAACAACCTAAAGCTGCCACTGCAAGAGAAGGATCTATCATACTTTTTTTAGGTGAAGTTCTAATAGATGTCTTGCTTCTGATATTAGGATTCCATGCATCTATTTCTTCAATTATATATAATTTTTTTAATGTATTAAAATAATCCATTATAGTTTTTTCACTAACATCAGAATAGTTTGTTTTTATATCATTATATAATGATGTATTTGAATCTATTGTTGAAACTTGTCTTGCATATGATTTTAAAATAGTTCTAGCTAAAAATGGATCTCTTTTAATGCCGTCAATTCTTGAAATATCAGAATCACATAAAACATCTATATAACTTTTAGCAATATTTAGACTTGTTGCTTCATCTGTTTTTAAACTGGCAGGCCAACCACCACGACATAACACATGAGCAATTTTTTCATAAGTTAAATCAGTTTTAATTCCATCAATATTTCTTTTGCCACTTACTATATCTTTTAAAGATATTTTACCATTTGAATCTCCACTTTCATATAAAGTTAGTGGTTTCATTGTTATAAAGGAAAATCTCCCTACTCCACTATGTAAAGAATCATCTTCTTTAGGAGTAGCACTTCCTGTTAAAATATATTGACCTGGCAACCCTATATTATCTACTGAATATCTAACTGCATTCCATAGTTTAGGAACAATTTGCCATTCATCTATTAATCTTGGTTTATCTCCTTCAAGTAATAAAGATGGTTTTGTATTAGCAAGTTCTATATAATTATCTTGTAAATCTGGATTTTGCATTTCTAATACACTTTTAGCATATTATTTCCATTTTTTGAGGTTTTTTACTTCCAACTTTTGGGGCATTTTACTTCCAACATTTGTGCTAACAACTATACTTACAATCCTTCTTTAACTTACAACTTTCACACTTTGGATTTCTAGCAGTACAATAATATCTACCAAAAAGAACTAATCTTAAATGTAATTTATTCCAAGTATCTTTTTTAAACTTTCTTTTTAATTTTTCCTCTATTTTTAAAACATCATCACTATCTTTAGCAAATCCTAATCTTTTACTAACTCTAGATACATGAGTATCTACTGCTATATTAGGAATATTATAATATTCACTTAAAAATACACTAACAGTTTTCCTACCTACTAAAGGTAATTCTTCTAAAAGATTTCTATTAACCGGTACATTAGAATCATATTTATTATATAAAATATTTGCTATATCTATAACAGCTTTAGACTTTTTACGATAATTACCTAATTCTTTAATAATATTTTCTACTTCTACTAATTTAGCATCTTTTAATTTCTCCAAAGTATCATACTTACTAAATAAAACTTTTGTAACTTTATTTACTCTTTTATCAGTAGTTTGAGCACTTAACATTATAGCAATTAAAAACTCATAATCTTTATTATACTCTAATTCACATATAGCATTAGGTAATAACTCTTTTAAATATTTTAATATTTCTTCTTCCTTACTCATTATCTTCTAACCAATCATAATCAAAAACATCTTCTTTAGTTTCTTCTTTTATAACTTTCTTTCTAACATCTTTCTTTTTACTATACCCTTTTTTAGTCCATTCAAATAATATTCTATCTATATATTTTAAATTATTAACCCCATTTAAAACTGCTTCTTTTAAAGCTTCAAGTATCAATTCTTCACTTATATTAGAATCAAGCCAACCCTTAATAATTTCATATTCTATTGGTGATAAAGTTCTACCAAATTCTTCTTCTATTTTTTCATATACAATAGTACTTTTAGTATTTTCCTCTTCTGTTTCATTTACTTCTAGTACATAAGATAATAATTTATCATATAAACTATCTATACTTATATATTCTTTCATAATACCACTATCTTTATTAACTATCATTTTAATTAAATTTTTTTCTACTAAAGATGAAAATATTATCATAACTTCATCTTGTTTTAAATATAAATCATTAGCTATTTTATTTATATCAAAACTAATATTTTCTTTAAAAGACATTAAATAAGATAAAAATATTATTTCTTTTTCATCAATATTCAATTTATTTTTATATTTTAATAATATATTAGGTATCCCTAAATCCTTATTTTTTATAATATCTAAAATACCTAAAGTCATAAAACCACCCTTTCTATATAATAGAGTATTTATTTTTTAAATAAAGTTTTATTTTTTTATTTTCATTTTTAAGTTCTTTATTTAATATTTTATATTCTAATTCATCATATATTTCTTTAATAAAAGGACCAGGTTTTTTATTAAAAAGAGAACATATTTCATTAGAAGTTATTTTTATTTCTTCTTTTCCTTTAATTGGTAACATATCATATTTAAACATCATATACTTTTTATTTAATTTTTTTAAATCACATACTACACTTAATACATATCTACCATATTTATATAATATATATCTATCTTTTAAGTCTTCATTTAAAAGATTTCTTATATTTATCATAATATCTTTTTCATTTTTTGTAAATGGGTAATTTGCATTTGTTAGATTACACCACATACCATTTAAATCATTAGTAAGTAAGACATTATCTATATTTTGTAATTCTAATACTTCAAGTAATTCTAATTCTTTTAGTAAATTAACACCATATTTTTTATTTTTACTATTAAATATTTTATTTAATTCTTCTTTTTTTCTTTCATAAGATAGTTTCTTAATTAATTTTTTATTCTTTTTAATAGATTTAATTACTTTTTCATCTAATTTAAAATTTAATACTGTAGCAAATCTTACTGCTCTTAACATTCTTAAAGCATCTTCAGTAAATTTAAAATCTGGGTCTCCAACTGTTCTAATTATTTTCTTTTTTAAATCATTTTTAGCATTTAATTTATCTATTATTTTTTTATTTTTATCCATACAAATTGTGTTTATTGTAAAATCTCTTCTTAATAAGTCTTCATCTAAAGAATCAATATAAATTATTTCATCGGGTTTTCGATTATTTTTATAGTTTATATCTTTTCTATATGTAGTTATTTCAAATTTATATTTATTTGTTTTTATACTAACATTACCATATTCTAAAGAAACTGGGTGATATTCTTTGAAAATATTCATTATTTCTTTAGGTTTAGCATTTGTAGTAATATCTACATCATATGATTTTTTACCTAATAAATAATCTCTTACATATCCTCCGATTATATAAGCTTCATAACCTTTTTCATTTAATATATTTAAAATTTTTATTATTTCCTGCTCCATATTTATTTTTTACCTCCATATTTAATATAAGTAATTTATATTAAATAAAAATTAAATTAGTATTTTAAAGAAAAAAAGCCAATGGCTTTTTTAGTTAACAGAATCTTTAAGTGCAGAAGCTGCTTTAAAAGTTACTGCGTTTCTAGCAGCAATAGTAACAGATTCACCAGTTCTTGGGTTACGTCCTGTTCTAGCTTCTCTTCTAGAAACTGCAAAAGTACCAAGTCCTGCTAATGGAACTTTATCTCCTTTAACTAATGCTTCAGTAACAACTTCGATCATTCCATCGATTGCACGAGTTGCATCTGCTTTTGTAAGTCCTGCTTTAGAAGCTACTGCTTCAACTAATTCAACTTTTTTCATTTTTTATACCTCCATATTTTTTATAAGCAAGTTATTTTGTATATGCTTACATATATAAAATATCATTTCTTAATAATAAAATCAAGGCTTTTAATTAAAAAAAGTTATTTTTTTAATTTGAGATAGTAAAGTTTTAAAAAATGGTGAATTTCTGATTGATATAAATAAATAAATATGATATATTAAATATAAAGATAGTGAGGTGCTTTTATATGAAAACATTAAAAAGTGATAAAAAAAGTTTGCGATTAATTATTTTGTCTATTTGTACTTTAATAATAATATTAAGTATAGGTACTAGTTTTGCTTTATGGTCTGATACAAAAACAGGTGGTGAAAATACTATAAAATCTGGTACTATTAATTTTCTTTATACTGAACCTAGTACT
>CAYWQZ010000045.1:0-6297 GCA_964460565.1 uncultured Mycoplasma sp. | reverse complement strand
GAAAATAATGTTAGTGATTATTTAGTTATTAAAAAATCGAAATTTATATGTTATATATATAAAGTAGATAATGAGGATAGTATTAAGAATATATTAAATAATATAAAAGATAAATACTCTGATAGTACTCATATATGTTATGCATATATTTTAGGTAATAAAATTAAGTATAATGATGATAAAGAGCCAAATAAAACAGCAGGTTTTCAAATATTAAATATCTTGCAAAATAATAATTTAACTAATATATTAGGTATAGTTATAAGATATTATGGTGGAATTAAATTAGGGGTTGGGCCTTTATCTAAAGCATATAAAGATGTAACTAAATTAACCCTTGATAAAACTAATATAATTGAGTATAAGGAATATGTTTATTTACAAATTAAAACTGATTATGAAAATATAAAAAAATTGGATTATTTATTAAAAGATATAGAAATAGTAGAAAAAGATTTTAATGATAGTATCATGTATAAAATTAAAGTTTGTAAAAGTAAAGAAGAAGACATAAAAAAAGTATTAAATGAATTTGATATCACTTAATACTTTTTATTATTCATATCTTCTTTTTTTAAATACTAATACTGAACCAAAAATTGCCATAACTGGAATTAAATATAAAGGATTTATACCAGTATCTGGATTAGTTGCACTACCAGTAGTAGAAGAACCAGCAGTAGTTCCTGCTACTTTAATAATTCCAAATGAATATGTACTAGTACTAGTTTCATTATTAGTTGCTTTAGCCCATCTAACATAAGTAGAACCTGCTACGTATGAAGAGGTATCAGGCATAGTAGAACTCCAATCGGTTTCAGCAAAATCGGAATTTTGTGTTAATTGTGTAGAAAAAGCAGTTAAAGTTGTTTCTGATGGATTATCTTTATAAGCATTATAAGCACTAATAAGTGTATCATAACTTTCAGAATCTGCAATTTGAACATCGGTATACATTATAGTTAAATTAGAACTAGTATCAACTACATCAAATGTTCCCGTGCTTTCATTATATTTTAAAACTTTATTTTCGAAATCTATATCTTCTTTTGATAATAAAGCATTAACATTTCCTACGAAACCAATAGTTAAAACTGCGACCAAAAAATATTTAAAAAATCTTTTCATTTAGTATCACTCCCTATAATAGTATGATAATATATTTATTTTTTTATGTAAATATTTTTTATTCTTTTTACAAAAGTTTACTGTAAAGTTTTAGGTAGTTTTATTATAACAGTTGTACCAATATTTGGAATTGAACTATAATTTATTTTTCCATTATGTAACTTTATTATTTCAGTAGAAAGTGCTACTCCTATTCCGCACCCTTTTTTCTTAGAAGTGTAAAATAAATCAGATATTTTTTCTAACTCTTTAGCAGTCATACCCTTTCCATTATCTTTTATAGAAATTATTACATTATTTTTAGTATTTTTAACATTAATTTCAATTTTTCCATTTGTTTCAATTGCCTCATAAGCATTTTTTATCATATTAGTTATTACTTGTTTTAATCTAGCATAATCTGCATTTATATAAAGTTCATCACAAGAATTATAAACTAAATCAATATGTTTTTCTTTTAAAATAAGTTTCATTGTACTTATTGAATCTTCAATTAACATATTTAAATCCATTAAATCTTTATTAATATTAATTTTTGTATATTCACTAAAATTATCCATTATATCAAGAGTTCTATCAAGTTCACTTTTTATAATATCATTATATTTTTTAACTTTCTCTATATCATTATAATTCATCATTGATAAATAACCCTTACATACTGCGATAGGATTTTTAACTTCATGTGTTATCTTAAATAAAGAGTTTTTTAAAGCCTTCTCCTTAGCAAGTTCACTTAATAGTTTATTATAATCTACTATTTCTTCCCCTTTTTCTAATATTTTTAAAGTTGTAATTGAACTTAAATAAAATATACATAAATTTAAAAAAATCATTAATATCAGTTTATATAAAGAACCATCATATGGCATTAAATATATTAATTCTACTGAAAGAGTTATTCCTTTTAAAAATATAAATATATTTAGTGTTTTGTCTATTTCATCTTTATATATATCAAATAAAACAAAATATACTAAGTATTCTATAAGTAAAAAATATAAAGAAAAATGATACATAGAAGTATAATATCCTACTATAATTAATGAAACAATTAGTGAAGCAAATTTTCTTTTTTTTAAATAAAGTAAAATAAGTGGTAAATTTAAAAAGAAAATTGTTCCCATATTTTTATTATAAAAACTATATTTTATAATTGGATACATCATTGATATACAAATAATATCTAACAATTTGTCCTTTGTATCTTTTTTTATATCTTTACTATATAAAACAAAAATTAAATATATAGATACTAAAAAAAATATAAATATAATATTAATTAATGTAGCGTCAAAAAACGACATATTTATCACCCATTTATATAATAAATGATAATTATGTCGTAATTTGTCGAATTTTGTAGTAATTACTTAATTTCGTCAATATATTTTTTTAAAGTTGAACTTTTAGGACCTAAAATAATTTTAAGTTGATTTTCCATTTCAACTATTCCAGATGCTCCTAAATCAATAATAGCTTCTTTATCTACTTTACTTATATCATTAAGTGTTACAATAAATCTAGATAAATTAACTTCAGTATCAACGATATTTTCTTTTCCTCCAAGATATTCAACTAATTTATTTAAATCAAGTTTTACATCTTTTTTATTAAGTTTAATTATTGCAAGTAAAATTATAAGAAAAAATACTATTAATATTATATATTCTAATTTCAATTTAATCACCTATTATAAGTATACATCATTTTTTTTTAAAAATAAAGATTATTTTCTAATTCTTTTATTAATGTCTAAATTAAAATTACAACTAACAAATGTATTATAAATTCTTACTGCTTCACTTAACATTTCATCATAATTATAAAGAAAATCATCACTTATTAAATCAGTTACTTTATCACAAATAACACCAGAGTAAACTGTATTTTCTCTTTTTTTATAAACTCTATTTTTGTTTACTACATCATATAGTTTACCATTTATTTCTACTAAAGATAATTTTTCATCATTATTAAAAGCCAAGAAAGAAACATTATTTAAACTACAACTTTCTTTTAATTCATTTAAAGACTTTTTATATCTTTCTTTACTTTCATCATCTAAAATAGATAACAAAAAATTAGCCCAACGATTTGAAAATTCTTCTTTTTTAGTATAACCAAATTCATTAATATTAGATGCATATGGTATTAAAGTATCTGTTATTACATCATATAATTTACCATCTTTTTCATATGTAATAATAGGAAATGAACCTTCAACTAAAATACTAGAAGGATTAATAGTTATTTTGTTATCTAACTCACAAAAATCATTTTCTAAAGTAGTTTTATTTAAAGTTGTATACTCTTTTCTTAATACTTCTTCTAAAAAAGTATTTTTATTTTTTAAACCATAATATGTTTCTTTATTATTATATCCATTTAATTTTACACAATAATATTTTATATTTTCCATAAACTTTCTCCTTTTTAATATCTATTTTATTTTAATATATATAACTTGTCAATATATTAATTTTTTTATTTTTTTGTCATATACTTTATTAATAGGTATTAATAACACACCATTTTAACTTTGTAGAATATCCTATATTAGAAATAAAAAAAGGGGTGGATTATATATGAATGATAACGATTGCTGCATTGTAAATATCTTAAAAGTCATAAATGTATTACAAGATCAAGCAGAAAAAATAGATGATATTCCAAATACATGTGATAGACCATTTTTAGGTTTTACAGGAAGTTCACAAGCTTTTGTTTATAACACAAGACCTATTACTTTATATACATCAAACAATTTACCTTTAACTTTACCATATACAATTATGAATGATGGTGAAGAAGTAAATGGAACATCAACAGCCTTTAGAGTAGAAAAAGTTTGTGATAACTGTGTAACTTGTAGAGTTCTTGCTACAAATCCTGATACTGATTCAAGTTTTCCTTATGTAAAAACTGATTCATTTTTTACTGTAAGTTGTAATTGTATTTGTGCTTTACGTTGTTTAGATGATACTTTTATAGAATGTGTTTAGAAAGGAGGTATTTTAATGTGTGGTAATAATAATTGTTCTTGTTTTGCAGATACTTTATGTACTATAGTTAAACTTCAAAAACAAGGACAATGCATTGATAGTTGTCTTAATACATGTGATAGACCTGTTTTAGGTAATAATACTATTTGTACTAGTGCTAATACTAGACCTGTTAGTTTTTATTCTTGTCCTAATGCAACACTTTGGACTATGCCTTACACTTTAAATAATGAAGAAAAAAATTCTAGTGTTTTTAGAGTCGAAGCAGTTGATGGTTGTTGTGCTACTTGTAGAGTTTTAGCACCTAATGATGATGAAACAAGTTCTTATCCATACGTATCAACAAATTCATTTTTCACTATTAATTTAAATTGTATTAGTACTTTAAAATGTTTAGAAGACACCTATATTGCATGTATTTAAAAGACCGAAAGTTTCATTCTTTCGGCCTTTTTTTATGTTTCATATTATTTTTCCTCTATTCTAATTATATCATCAATACTTATAGAATCACCATCTAAAGTAATAACTTTTTTACCTATTTTACCTGCTATTTTAGTTAAATATTCTTTATCTTTAGTTACTATTAAAACACTTTTATTAAATATATAAGAATTATTTTTAATTAATCTATCAAGTGTTTCAACAGGATCTTCCTCTACTACTGTTTCTTCTTTATCAGGAATAAATGAATAATAAGCATTTTTATTATTACTTAAATCATGTTCTATTTTTGGTTTAAAAATTTCTGGTTTTTTCATTTTCTTTCTCCTTTATTAAATAATATGTACTTTAGTTATAAAAAATACTTTAAAATACATAATAATAATATGAGAAAAAAAATATTTATTGATAAACAAATACTTATTTATATTATTATATTTTTTATAGTTAGTATAACTTCAATATATAGTTTTACTACTTTTTTATACTCTAATAATTTAGTATTAATAAAAAAACAAATTATCTATTATATACTAGGTTTTATATTTATATTCTTAATACAAAAAATTGGTATTAAAAAAATACTTAAATTTAGTATATATATATATCTAGTAAATGTTTTACTTCTTTTATTAGTACTTATTTTTGGTAAAGAGATAAATGGTATTAAAGCATGGTTTAATATCCCTTATATTGGTTCTTTCCAACCTAGTGAATTTATGAAAATAGGTATTACATTAGTTATTTGTAATTTAATTAATAATTTTAATAAAAAAAATACTAGTTTTAAAGATGAATTTATATTAATTATAAAAATAGGTATTATAATACTTATTCCAGGGATACTTACTTTTTTAGAACCTGATACTGGTGCAGTTATTGTTTATTTATTAATTATGTTAATATGTTTGTTTATATCAGATATTAGTAAAAGTTGGTTTATTACTTTAATAAGTTTAGTAATAATTAGTATAGGTTTAGTAATTGGTTTATATTATTTTAATGAGGATTTATTTATTAAAGTATTAGGTAGTAATTTCTTTTATAGATTAGATAGATTATTAGATTGGGCTAATTCATCAGGTATGCAACTTGAAAACTCAGTTATAGCAATTGCTTCAAGTAAATTTTTTGGAAATGGGATTAATAATATATTAATTTATTACCCAGAGGGACATACTGATTTTATATTTTCTTCTTTTGCATCAATATATGGTTTATTTGGGATTATGATTCTTATTACTACAATTGTTTTATTTGATATTAAGATTTTAAATATAAGTAAGAAAGTTAATAATAATTTATATAAGTATATTATTATTACATTTTTATCTATTATATTATGGGGACAAATACAAAATATAGCAATGACTATTGGTATACTTCCTATTATGGGTATTACACTTCCGTTTATTAGTTATGGTGGTTCAAGTCTTATTTCTTATATGATAATGTTAGGTATAATTTTAGCAATAGAAAAAGAGTGTCAAAATTAGTTTTTTAAACACCCGATTGGCACTACTAAAACGCCATCTTCTCTTTTATAAGCGTATTTAGAAGTAGCAGTTAAAACCATTAAAAATGATGGTTTTTTCTGTATCTATTTTGTTTTGTAATTTAATTAAGTTAGTCGCACCACTTTCAATTAATTTATCACCACCAAGTTTTATTTCTATTAAGCCATATGAGCCATTTCTTAAATGAACTACTGCATCACACT
>CAYWQZ010000044.1:0-6364 GCA_964460565.1 uncultured Mycoplasma sp. | reverse complement strand
CATAATTATAGAGTATTTTTGGAGAAAATCTCCACACTTATTCTACACTAACTTTCATTTTTATTAAATAATCTAAACCTAACCCCTAATCATTCTATTCTCACCCTTAACTTCATACCCATCAGATATAAAAGAAAAAGCATTCTTATCAATTTTTTTAACCAATTCTTTAACCAAATAATAATCTTTATTAGAAACAACAATCATTAAAAACTTTTTACCATTATCCCAAGTATTATAAATAGTACAATCAGTTAAAAACTCCTTAGATAATACTTTCTTTATATCATTATGCTTAGTAGTTAAAATATGAAAAACCTTATTTTTAGATATCCCTATAATAATTCTATCACTAACTATTTTAGAAAAATACAAATAAACAGCAGCATACAAAATCATTGTTATCCCAAACAAAAATGCTCCAGAACCTATAATAATCATATTAATAATTGCACTAACTTTAGTTACTGAAATATTATAATACTTATAAACAATCTTAGAAATTATCCCAATACCTCCAGGATTTAAATCCAATTTATAAATAAACCCATTAATAACACCATTTAAAACTCCTGAAATTAAAGCAATAAGTAAAGTATTATCCACTTCAATAACTATTAAATCTCCAATATTAAGAGTAAGTTCCACAAATATTGGATAAACTATTGTAACTATTGCTGCCGCAATAATATCATCTTTACTAAGTGTAACTAATGAAACTACAAAAAGAACAGCATATATTACAAATATTGTAATCGAAGGATTAAATCCCCACAAATACTCAAGAAGTATAGCAATACTCCCAGTACCACCAGTAACTAAATCAACCGGTCTAAAAAGTAAATTATATATAATAGCATTAATAAAAAGTAATCCAATAAAATATAAAGTTTTTCTTATCCTCTTTTTACTCATATTACTCTCCACCTAATACTTCATAAGCATCAATAACAGTCCAAAATGCTTTCTTATCAATATGATTAATACCTTGTTTAAACTTAAAATACTCTTTAGTAGGAATAACAGTAAATAAAACAGGATTCTTACTATTACTATAACCACCCCTAGCATCAAGTATAGTTACACTATGATGAAGTTCATTAATAATAAAAGAAGAAATCTCATCTTTTTTCTCAGTAATAATATAAAACGCTTTCTTATCAGATATACCAAGAAGAACTTTATCAGTTAACATACTAATTAAATAAACAATAATTATTGCATACATAAACTTAGTAAATCCAAACACAAAAGCCCCAATTAAAACAATAAAACCATCTGCAATCAAAGTAGCATTACCCATACTAACTTTAAAATACTTATTTAAAAGTTGTTTTATAACATCAGTCCCCCCAGTAGAATATCCAGCCTTAAATGCTACACCAACACCAGTTCCATAAAGTACTCCTCCCATAACAGAAGACAAAAGCAAATCACTAGAATCAATTGAAAGCCAAACACCAACATCACGAGTTAAATATAAAACAACCGGAAATAATAAAGAACCACATATAGAATAAATTGTTTTCTCTTTACCTAAAAATATAAAACTAATCATAAGCAAAAAAGCATCTGCAAGCAAAACAAACAAAGAAGAATCAATATTAAACAACTTACTAGCAACTATGCTAAGTCCTGAAACTCCTCCAAAAACAATGTTATTAGGAAGCAAAAATAAATTAAAACCTAAAGAAGCTAAAGTAATTCCAAGTAACATTTGAAAAAATCTTGCTACCTTCTTTTCACTATAAACTTTTTTTACAATATCTAAACCTGCTTCTACCATACTAAATACTCCTTAAATATTCTTCTATAAACATATCTATATCACCATCTAAAACCTTAGAAACATTACTAGTTTCCACATTAGTTCTATGATCCTTAACCATAGAATAAGGATGCATAACATAACTTCTAATCTGAAATCCAAAAGAAGTATCAACATTACTACCCTTAAGTAAAGAAATCTCCTTTTCCTTCTTTTCTATCTCCAACATCTTAAGTTTATTTTTTAATATACTAATTGCTTTTTCCTTATTCTTTAACTGACTTCTTTCATTCTGACAAGTAACCACTATTTTAGTAGGCAAATGTGTAATTCTAACCGCACTATCAGTAGTATTAACAGATTGCCCTCCTGCACCACTTGAATGATAAACATCAATCTTTAAATCTTCATCTTTTAATTCAATAAGAGTAGTCTTATCAAACAAAGGAGTTACGTCAACAGAAGCAAAAGAAGTATGTCTTTTATTATTTGAATCAAATGGAGAAAGCCTAACTAATCTATGAACTCCTTTCTCACACTTCAAATAACCATAAGCATTTATACCCTTAATAAGCATTGAAACTCTTTTAATCCCTGCTTCATCACCATCTAAATAATCAATTAATTCTACTTTATAACCTTTATTCAAAGCCCATCTATTATACATTCTATATAACATATTAGCCCAATCACAAGCCTCAACACCACCTGCTCCAGAATGAACTTCCAATATACAATCCATCTTATCATATTCTTTAGAAAGCAACATCTGAAGTTTTACATCATTAAGTTTCTTTTCTAAATCACCTAAAGAATCTCCAATAGAACGAACCATTAATTCATCATAATCTTCCTCTAATAAACTAATCAATTCCATATCAGAAGAAACCACATCTTTTAAAGAAACAATATCACTAACAAAATTCTTTAAATAAGATTGTTCCGAAGTTAACTTATTAACCTCTTCTCTATTATTCCAAATATTACCACTATTAATTATATTTTGAATCTCATCTATCCTCTTAATTTTAGAATCAACGTCAAAGAGACCTCCACAATAAATCAATATCATTAGTATAACCAATTAAAACCCTCTTAATCTCATTAATATCCATATATACCCTCCAATTTACATATAAATTATAACTCAATAACCTAAAATTAACAACAACTATTATAAAATTTCCTCCACGCAATCCACAACAACTACATCTTTTCTTAACTTCTTTTTATGTCTTATAACCAATAAAACAATAATCAAAACTAATAATAATCCAAAACCTAAAACAAAATATACAACATTAGTCATAAAAAAACTAACTAAATCAAAACTCATATCTCTATCTAAATAAATATCTATTTCTTCCATCAATTTCTCATCATAATATAAACTAACTTTACCTAATTTATCACCTTTTCTCATCTTATAAGTAACCACATCAACACCATCATACTCTAAAACCATATTCTTCTTTTCATAATCATTACTTAAATAATACGAATAAACATCTTTTGATAAAATATCAATATTTTTATCTTTTGTATATAAAGTATCTAAATTTACCAACACATCACCTTTATTAATTAAAATTTGATATCCATAATTATTCATATAATATTCATAAATAGTTTTAGAATCAATCAATTGATATGGAAATTTTGCATTAAGTACAACAAGTAAATAATTAACACCTTGAAATTCTGCAATAGAAGCAAGACAAACACCAGCATCATCAGTACTACCAGTTTTCCCACCAAGTAAACCAGGTATACTAATATTACGCATTTTACTATATTTATCTATGGTATGTCTTAAAACAATCCCATCATGGGTTGTATATTCCATCGTAGTAATTACCTTCTTAAAAACTTCATTCTTTATACCATACTTTAAAAGCATAGCCATATCACTAGCAGTAGAATAATTATTCTTATCATCTAACCCTGTAGGATTAGCAAAACTAGTATTATTAAGTCCAAGTTCTTTAGCCTTATCATTCATCATTTTAACAAAATTAGGAATATTACCTCCTACTAATCTAGCTAAAGCATGCGCAGCATCTGCTCCTGAAGGTAGCATAAGCCCATATAAAAGTTCCATATAACTATACTTTCTATATCTAACAAAATTAGCAACACTAGCATCATTTTCTACCAAACCTTTCCAATCTTCATTAGTAACAAAAACTTTCTCCTCAAAATCATCAATATTTTCAATAGCAACAATTGCTGTCATCATCTTAGTAAGCGATGCAACAGAAGTTTTTTCCTCACTATTTTTAGAATAAATAACACTATCATCAGTTAAATTAATAAGTATTGCTTTATCACTATTAATTTCAAAAGCAAATATTGAACTACAAAATATAAAAAAACTAATAAATACTACAAAAAACTTACTTACTATCTTCACAACTACCACCAACCTATTAAATACATTATAAAATAAAACACAAAAAAAAGATACAAAAAGTATCAAAATATTATAACAAAACTACACATTATATCTTTTCATTATTAAACAAACATCAGAAATACTTACACTAGAACTACTAAGAGTATTAGTTATAACTGACTTAACTTGAAAAGTAGCAGGTGCAAAAAGTTGAATTATAACAGTAGAAGAAAAAGACATATCCGAAGTATCACCTTCTAACAAAGCAAAACTTAAATTATTAATTATTTCTCCCGTTGTTACATTTACAAAATAAAACTTACCCCCATTGTCTTGAGTCACACCAGAAATTTTTCCACTAAGTGTTATTTCATAAATACTGGTAGCCTTTATATCAATATTAATGGTTGAAGGAACTGAAAAAGTAGAAGAAGGATCAGGTAAAAAAGTTTTTTCTTTAATTGTCATCGACCTAGAATCACTTGCATCAGCATATCTAACACAAATTATAGAATTATATGCTGTAACACCTGCACCAGCACCCGTATTACCTTTTTCACCCTTAGGTATATAAAAAGATAAATGATGTGTATTATCTATAAAATTATCAACAACACTTGCTTCTTCTGTTGGTTCCAATGTTTCTGTAGAATCAATAACAATTGTTTCACTTACTCCAGTATCACCTTTTTCTCCTTGAGGACCAGGTACTCCCTGTGGACCTTGTTCTCCTTTATCTCCTTGTTCCCCAGGCTCTCCCTTTTCTCCAGGGATTCCATCAACACCTCTAGGTATCTTAAAATTTAATATTACATTTTCATCAGTTCCAACATTAATAACTTCAGCTTCCTCATAACAACCTACTGTTTCCGTACTACCAACAGTTACACTTGTCATACCAGATTCCCCTTTATCTCCCTTCTCCCCCTTAGGTCCAGGAATAGCATAAAATCTAGTCAACCTACTCGCAGCCTCTAACCTCTTTCGTATCTCATTATACTCATAATCATTCATAAAGTACACCTCAATAATATTATATTAAATAAAATAAAAAGAGTACTTTAAAAACAAAAAAAGCTATTAAAGCCATACAATTTTACATTACAAATTTTTTTACATTTCGCTTTTACTCTTTTTAAACTTGTGCAAAAATTGCACAAGTTGACCTTTCTTCTAATTCTTCATCATTATAAAATAAAATACTTTTCTCATTTCCAAGTAATTTCCTCAACCATTACCTTCAAATCTCTCATCATCTATAGTGAAACTTTTAATCTTTCAATCACCCATCTTCTAAAATTAGTAACAAATTTTAAATATTAAATTTCTTCCAATTCACATTTTTTCAAAACTATTCCATACCAATTACTCATCACTAAGTAATTACCTTTTACTATTACCTTATCACCAATTGACACCTTATTATAAATATCTTCATTTGGAAATACACATAATATATGACATCTTTCTTCAACATTACTTGAAATTTCAACAGATGGTTTATTGTGAATATCAGGTCCTACTTTAATTGCTGTTCCAGTTACTTCAAATCTTTTATCTTTATATATATTTAATGAATTATCAAAGTCATTTATAAATTTATTATATAGAACTTCTGATTTAATTGGTTCAGTTTGTTCTAATAAAATACTATCTTTTGTTTCAATTTCATGTGTTTTGATACTTGATGGATGTTCTGGAATAAATATTAATTCTTCATTATTCATAATATTATCACCTATTTCTTTTCTTTTTTCTAAATCATCTTTGTCTATTTTTAAAGTATATATTGGTTCTTTGTTAACCCATATTTGTCTTATATTCTTTATATCTTTTATATTTTTATCTGGTCTTCCTTCAACTAACATTATAGTTTGATTAGCAAATTCAATATTTACCTCTTTGTTTTCAAATGCATAAATTGTTTGATATGATGCTCCTGATAATATTTCTAGTGGAGTTAAACCTGCTTTTTCTAATAATTCCATTTCTTTATACATCGAAATACCATATTCAATTTTTGGTGTAAAAAATGAACTATTAGCGTCTGTTCCTACTAAAATTGGTACATTATAAGATTTCAATAATTTAACTGTTTCTTCAGCATCGTTATAATCTTTTTTATTAAATCCATATAACGGTGAATCTGCAAATGCTTTCATCATTACTAATGTTGGCACAACTGATATATTTTTATCTTT
>CAYWQZ010000043.1:0-6410 GCA_964460565.1 uncultured Mycoplasma sp. | reverse complement strand
AGAACTACTGATGAAAGTGACCCAAAACATGTAGTAAATAAAGAAGAAACCGCTAAAAAACTTGCTACTGTTATAAAGATGAAAGAAGAAGATATTTTAGCTATATTAAATCAAAAAGGTTTATATCAAGTAGAATTCGGAGTAGCAGGTAAAGATTTAACAGAAATTGATAAGGAAAAAATAGAAGAATTAAATTTACCAGGAATAGATTTTATAGAAAGTGAAAAACGTTTTTATCCAAATGGAACTTTTGCTTCATATACACTAGGTTATGCTAAATTAAATGAAAAAGATAAAATAGAAGGGGAGTTTGGCTTAGAAGATTTATTAGATGATGTTTTAAGTGGTACAGATGGTTCTACTACATATCAAAAAGATGTAAATGGTTATAAGATTGCAGGAACTAAAGAAATAACTACTCCTGCAGTAGATGGAAATGATGTTTATTTAACAATTGATTCCAATATTCAGTTTTTTATTGAAGAAGCACTTCAAAATGCAAGTGATAAGTATAAATTTGATTGGTTAACTATTGTTGTCGCAGATGCTAAAACAGGTAAAATATTAGGACTAGGTCAAAATCCATCATATAATCCTAATAAACTAGATATAGATAACTGGATAGATATTACAGTGGGTGAAGCTTATGAACCTGGATCAATTATGAAAACATATACTTATATGGCTGCCATGGAAGCAGGTACTTACAAAGGAGAAGAAACATTCCTATCAGGAAAATATGTAACAGATGATAAGACAGTTATATATGACTGGCAAAGAAGTGGCTGGGGCACTATTACTTATGATGAAGGATATATGGCATCTTCTAATGTTGGAGTAATAAATATTGTAAATAATTATATTAATAGAGATATTTTATATGATTACTTTTTAAAAATGGGTTTTGGAGAAAAAACAGGTATAACTCTTGCTAATGAAGTTTCTGGTAAAATAAAATTTAATTATCAAACTGAAATATATAATGCAGCATTCGGACAAGGTATTACAACTACTCCAATGCAACATATTCAAGCACTAACTTCAATAGCTAATGATGGTACCATGCTAGTTCCTTATATAATTGATAAAGTAGTAGATGGAGATGGAAATGTTGTTTTTAAAGGAGAAAAAACAGTAAAAGGTGTTGTCGCCTCTAAAGAAACAACTGATAAAATAAAAGATTTAATGTATGAAACAGTTCATAGTTCTTGGATTCCTGCAACAGGAGACGGATATAATGTAAAAGGATATGGTGTAATTGGAAAAACAGGTACAGCCCAACTTGTAAATGAAAAAACAGGTAGATATTATACCAATGATTACTATACTATCAAAACATTTACAGGTATGTGGCCTTATGAAGACCCTGAAATAATTATTTATGCTTCTGTAAAAAAATCAAGTGGTGGTTCTTCAAAACCTCTTACCACAAGTGTTAATTCCTTAGTAAAAAATATAAGTAAGTATTTAAATGTTTTAAATGAAGAAGAAAACAAAGAATTAAAAAATTATGAAATAGAAAACTATATAAATAAAGACAAAGATAAAATTGTTAAAACTTTAACTAAAAATAATATAAAATACATAGTATTAGGAGATGGAGACAAAATAATTAATCAATATCCAAATAAAGGTAGTATAGTTAGTTCTAACGATTTAGTAATGTTAAAAACAAACGATACTTCATATAAATTACCTGATTTAACTGGCTATAGTAAACTTGAAATAATAAGTTTATGTGATTTACTAGAATTAAATTGTACTTTTGAAGGATATGGATACGCTAGTAAACAAAGTATTAAGAAAAATACTATTATAAAAAAAGATGATGAACTTAAAGTAACTTTGAAAGAATAGTTACTTTTTATTTGTAATTAATTATAATGAATAAAAGTAAAAAAAATGAAAAAAATATAAAAATTATGATTTGAGGCACTTTTTTAAGGCAAATCTTAGTTTTCCCCTAGGCAAATCCTATACATTTTCGAAAATTTCAAGCCTGAAAACCTGTTTTTTACTTTTTGCTATTTTTGAAGCTTTATGATACCTTTTATCTGGAGGTGAAATAATGCAAGTAAAACAAAATATTAGTCCAATTAAACTTCCTAATAAAGAAGATGTATTAATTTATCAAACCAAAGATAGTTTTCATTATGAATTAGAAGATTTAACTGAAGATACTATGATATCCTCTATATCTGATACTATGTTTATGGCTATGTTTAATAATACTAATAGAATCAAATGTCCTGCTAATCTATTATCTGCTATATATGGGTTAGATAAGAAAAAAGTTTATAAAAATATAAAATTAATAAAAAACAAAATGAATCTAGATAATATACATGACTCTAAAAAGACAGTAGATTTTGTATGCGAAATAGGTAAAAAAATATACAACATAGAAATGAATAATTTTGATTCATCAAAAGGTTCTATAGAAAGAAACTTATCATATGCATTTGATCTATATAAAAGTAGTATGAAAAGTGGAGATGATAAATATCATTATAATTATACTATTCAAACTAATTTATGTAATTATTCATATAAAGGTAATGATAATTTAATTGATGTTTTCTTTATTCAAAATGAAAAATATATCTTAACAGATAAATTAATATTTGTTTTTATCTATCTTCCTAAACTAAAAAAGTTATGTTATAATAAGGATATCAAAGACTTAAATGAATTAGAAAAATATTTGAGTCTACTAGTAGAAACAAACATAAAAAAGGCTCTAGAAATAGCAAAAGGAGATAAAGATATGGAAGAATTTGTAAATGAAGCTATCGATGCATCAAGTGATAATGAAATAATTGGACTATATGACAAAGAACTACATGAAAAAAGACTTAAGAATACTCTGATAGAAGAAACAAGAGAAGAAGGTTTCAATGCCGGACTCGAACAAGGACTTGAACAAGGCTCTTTATCTGAAAAAAAAGAAATAGCAAAGAGTATGCTTAAAAATGGTATAGATATTGACATTATAGTTAAATGTACTGGTCTATCCAAAAATGAGATAGAAAATCTCTAACACCTAAAAATAAGATTTACTATGAATCTTATTTTTTATATAAAAAGAGTAGCAGATTAATCATTACTATTTAAAACTTAGTAGTAAAAAAAATAAAGAAATTAGTATATTAACTTATACTAGTTTTTAATTTGCATATTTTGGTTAATTAAGTACTTTTTTTGCAATTTTTTAAAAAAATATAAAAATTAGGATTTGAGGCACTTTTTTAGAGCAAATCTTAATTTTCCCCTAGGCAAATCCTATACATTTTCGGAAATTTGAGCTATGAAAACCTGTTTTTTACTTTTTGCTATTTTTGAAGCTTTATGATACCTTGTTACCAGGAGGTGAAACAATGCTTAATCAAATAATTTTAGTAGGAAGATTAGTAAGAGATCCAGAGTTAAGAGAATATGATAAAGGAAAAGTAAGCAAAGTAGTTGTAGCAGTTCCTAGAGCATATAAAAATGTTAATGGCGAATACGAAACTGATTTCCTAGAATGTACTTTATGGCAAGGCGTAGCAGAGAATACCGTAATGTATTGTAAAAAAGGTGATTTAATTGGAGTAAGAGGTAGACTTCAATCAAATAATTATGAAAAAGATGGACACATGGTTTATAAAACAGAAGTTTTAGCAGAAAAAATCACTTTTTTATCTAACAAGAAACAAGAAGAACCACTAAAAGAAGAAAACTAATTTTTCTTCTTTAAATATTATAAATTATTACTAATTATAGTAATTTTAATATAGATAATAAAATATAGAAAATATTTTTAATAAAAATAATAAAAGATAATAAATTTATAACTAATAAATAAAGAAACGTTTTTTATTTACTCGACATTATTTTTTATAGGTGATATAATTAATATAGAAAGTCGGTTATGAAGATGGCAAAAAAGAAAAAAAGAAATAAAAGTGATAATAAACCAGATTATTTAATAGAATTATATGGAGTATTTTTAGTGCTTATTGCAATACTTGGTATTGGTAAATATGGACCAGTAGGAAGATTACTTGCTTCATTTGCTTTATTTTTAACTGGTAATTTATATTTTTTTACATTATTTATATGTCTAGCATTAGGTATATATATGATTGCAACACGTAAAAAATTTAATTTTTTTACTTCCAAACTTCTTGGTATATATTTAATCATAATTGGTATATTAGTATTTTTACATCAAAAATTTGCTTTAACTAATATTGATACAAAAATATTATCAGAGACAGTTGATTATTTAATGACGGGTATAGATAAAATATTATCTAAAGAAATAGAACCAGGTATTTTTAATCTTGCTTTATCAAATACAGGTGGTGGTATACTTGGAGCAATATTTTCTTCTATATTTTATAAATTATTTGAAAGTGAAGGTACTAATGTAGTAGTATGGGTATTATGGATTACAGGATTTACTATTTTTACAGGTTTATCTATTTTAGATGTAATAAAAAATGCTTATAACAAGAGCAAGGGTATGTTTAATTTTAAAGAACATAAAGTTAAACAAAAAGCAAAAGTAGAAGATGAAGAAACTATTACTAAACCAGAACTTAAAATAGTAGATCATAATGAAAATGATAAGTTAGTAGTTCATGATATAAATGAAATTACTAAAATATCTCAAGAACAAACAAAAGAAGAAGTACCAGAAACAAAAGAAAAAGTGGAAATTAATAAGAGTTATAAATTGCCACCAATTACTTTGCTTGATCCTCCGAAAAAACCTAAAAAGAGTAACGAACATACAGTTATTGAAAAAAATATAGAAATATTAGAAAATGTTTTAAAAGATTTCGGTATCGAAGGAAAAGTAGTTGAAGTAAATATTGGACCATCTGTTACTCAATATGAACTTAAATTACAATCTGGAGTAAAAGTAAGTAAACTTCTTGGTATAAATAGAGAAATTTCTTTAGCACTTGCTAAAAAAGATGTTAGAATACAAGCACCTATTCCAGGTAAATCTACTGTTGGTATAGAAATGCCAAACGAACAAAGTCAAACTGTATCATTAAGAGAAATTATAGAATTAATGCCTAAACAAACAGAAAAGAATTTACTTTCTGTAGCACTTGGTAAAGATATTATGGGTAAAGTAAAATGGTGTGAAATAGATAAAACTCCTCATATGTTAGTTGCAGGTGCAACTGGTTCAGGTAAATCAGTTTGTATAAATGGTATTATAGTATCTCTTCTTATGAAAGCCAAACCTGATGAAGTAAAATTAATTTTAGTAGATCCAAAAAAAGTTGAACTTTCAATGTATAATGGAGTACCACATTTATTAATTCCAGTAGTAACTGATCCTAAAAAAGCATCTCTTGCACTTCAAAAAGCAGTTAGAGAAATGGAAAGACGTTATGACTTGTTCGAAGAAAACGGAGTTAAAAATATTTCTGGTTATAACAAATTAATTGAAAGCAAAAACGAAAGTTTAAGCGAGGAAGATAAATTATCTAAACTACCTTATATGGTTGTTATTGTAGATGAACTTGCAGACCTTATGTTAGTCGCAGGTAAAGAAGTAGAAGATTCCATTATGAGAATTACTCAAATGGCACGTGCTGCAGGTATTCACTTAATTATTGCTACTCAAAGACCAAGTACTGATGTAATTACAGGTTTAATAAAAGCAAATATACCATCTAGAATATCTTTCGCGGTATCATCTAGTATTGATTCGCGTACTATTTTAGATATGACTGGAGCAGAAAAACTTTTAGGCAAAGGAGATATGCTATTTTTACCAATGGGAGAAAATGCTCCAGAAAGAATTCAAGGTGCTTATGTATCAGAAGAAGAAATTAAAAAAATTGTAGATCACACAATAAAAGAACAAAAAGCATCATATGATGAAAACTTCTTAAGTATTGATAAAGACACTGAAATAAAAGAAAATACAATAAGTGGAGATGTAGAAGAATATGAAGATCCATTATATAATGATGTAGTAGAATTTGTAGTTACAACAGGTAAAGCATCTGCTTCATTATTACAAAGAAAATTTAAACTAGGATATAATAGAGCAGCCCGTATTGTAGACTTATTAGAAGAAAGAGGAATAATTGGACCTCAAAATGGTTCAAAACCTAGAGAAGTTTTAATAAAATTAGAAAATAATAATGATTATGATGAATAGGTGATAGAAGTGAAAAAAGCCATACGTTCAAAATTAATATATAATGAGTGTAATAGTTAGCATATTTTGTTATAATATATTTATTAAATTAATTAAATCGGGAGGTAATTTTTATGCAGACATTACAAATTAGAAATTCAACAGCGGAATTTTTAATATTTACTAAACAAAACAAAGAAAAGACAATAGAAGTTATTGTAGACGAAGAATCAGTGTGGCTTAGTCAAAAATTAATGGC
>CAYWQZ010000042.1:0-6689 GCA_964460565.1 uncultured Mycoplasma sp. | reverse complement strand
TAAAAAAATATATAAAAATGTTGATAAAGTAAAAGTAGAACTTAATATTTTAAACTCTTTAATAGGTAGTAAAAATATAGAAGAAGAATTTCAAAATATAATAATTAAATACCCAGAAATTTTAGAATGTATTCCACTTTTACTTGCAGTTCGTTCAAGAGAAATATTTGTTAAAGACGAAATAAATGAATATTTATTTAAATTTGATAAAATGGTTTATTCTATGAATGATTACATTAAATTTATGAGAGAAAGTGGTCTATTTGATTTATTACAAAATCATATTATTAATAATTTATATGATTATGTCTTAGGGATTGAAGTTGGATTAGATTCTAATGGAAGAAAAAATCGTGGTGGTCATCTAATGGAAGATTTAGTAGAATCATATATAATTAAAGCAGGTTATAAAAAAGATATTAATTATTTTAAAGAAATGTATTTAAAAGATATAGAGAAAAAATGGAGTCTTGATTTAAGTGAAATGTCTGGAAACGATACATCTACTAAAAGATTTGATTTTGTTATTAAAACAGATTATCAAGTGTATGTAATAGAAACTAACTTTTATTCTAGTGGAGGTTCTAAATTAAATGAAACTGCCAGAAGCTATAAAATGCTAGCACAAGAGTCTAAAAAAGTAGATGGAGTAACATTTATCTGGTTTACTGATGGAACTGGTTGGAATAGTGCTAAAAAGAATTTAGAAGAAACGTTTAATGAATTAGAAACGATGTATAACATTAACGATTTAGAAAATGGAATATTAAATAATTTAAAAGAAACTGAGTAGAAATAAACAATTTTTATTCAGTCTTTTTCTATTCATAAAAGATATGTACTAAAATTTTGCAATAACGATATGCTCGATACTGACTTTTATAAATTAAATTATAAAATAGTTATGAAGTATTTAGATAAATTGAATAAGTCTTATTTTTTTGTCATAATAAGTATCTTCTAACTACCAAAACACCTTAATATCATTAAATAGGTGATAAAAATGTATAAAGGACTTAGCGAAAACGAAGTAATTAAATCTAGAAAAGAACATGGTAGTAACATTATAAGCATTAAAAAGAAAGATACTTTTTTTAAACTTTTACTAGAAACACTAGGAGATCCAATTATAAAAATACTTATAATAGCCTTAGCATTTAAAACAATTATTTTATTCAAAAACTTTGATTGGTATGAAACAATAGGTATTTTAATAGCAATATTATTAGCTAGTTTTATATCAACTATTTCAGAATATGGTAGTGAAAAAGCCTTTGATAAACTACAAGAAGAATCATCTAGAATAAAAGTTAAAGTAAGAAGAAATGGTATAACTAAAGAAGTATATACAGAAGAAATAGTAGTAAATGATATAGTAGTCTTAGAAAGTGGTGACATGGTACCTGCTGATGGAACACTAATTTTTGGAGAACTTGTTATAGATGAATCTTCCTTAACTGGAGAATCTAAAGAAATAACAAAAGACAAAGAAAATAACAAACTTTACAGAGGTACAGTAGTAAATCAAAAAATGGGTTTAATGAAAGTAACTTTTGTCGGAGATAACACATACTATGGAAGAATATCAAAACAATTACAAGAAAAAAAGCCAGAAAGTCCTTTAAAATCAAGACTAAGAGTGCTTGCAAGTAGCATTAGTAAAATAGGTTACCTAGGAGCATTATTAGGATTTATTTCCCATTTATTTTCCGTTATAGTAATAAAAAATAACTACGATTATACCCTAATTATAGACACCATTAAAAATATTAGTTTAATGTCTAATTACATTATAGAAAGCTTAACTCTTGCAGTTACTATTATTATTGTTTGCGTACCTGAAGGACTTCCAATGATGATAACTTTAGTACTATCTTCTAATATGAAAAGAATGCTAAAAAACAATGTCTTAGTAAGAAAACTAGTTGGAATAGAAACTGCAGGCTCATTAAACGTTCTATTCTTCGATAAAACAGGTACAATCACCCTAGGTAAACCAAAAGTTATAGGTTTTGTAGATAATAAATTAAACTATTTTAATACCAAAAAAGATATAAAAGATAATCACCTAAAAGAATTAGTTGAACTATCTTGTAAATATAATAACGAAAGTTCTTACGATGACAAAGGTAATATAGTCGGAGGAAACATCACTGATAAAGCCATACTTGAATTTGCAAAAGACATAAACAAAGATGTAAAAATACTAAAAACCACTCCATTTAATAGCAAAATAAAATACTCAAGTACAACCATATGTTGTAATAATGAAAATATTACCCTAGTAAAAGGAGCCTTTGAACTAATACTATCTAAATCAAAATATATTATAAACAATGGTAAAAAAAGTTTACTCTTAAATAAACTAAAAATTCAAAAATATTTAGACCACTTCTTAGAAGAAAAAATTCGTATTGTTGGACTTGCTAGTTCTAATGATGAAAACATAAATGATTTAACACTTATAGGTTTTATTCTAATTAAAGATAGTGTAAGACCAGAAGCCAAAAAAACTTTAGATGAAATACACAACGCTGGTATTAAAACAGTTATGATAACTGGTGATAATATAAATACTGCTAAAGCAATAGCAAAAGAAGTAGGTATAATAAATAATCCTAGTGATATTGTAATAGAAAGTAACAAATTAAATAGTTTAACAAAAGAAGAAATAAAAAATATTTTTCCTAATTTAAAAGTAGTAGCACGTGCTCTTCCTACTGATAAAAGTATGCTAGTAGATATTGCCAAAGAACTTAACTTAGTAGTAGGTATGACCGGAGATGGAGTAAATGATGCACCAGCTTTAAAAAAAGCAAGTGTTGGCTTTTCCCTAGGTAGTGGAACAGAAGTAGCAAAAGAAGCAAGTGACATCGTAATACTTGATAACAACATATCTTCCATATCCAAAGCCATTTTATTTGGTAGAACCATCTTCAAAAGCATTAGAAAATTCGTTATATTTCAATTAAGTTTAAACATATGTGCTCTTTTAGTATCAATAATTGGACCTTTAGTTAATGTAGAAACACCTGTTACAGTAATGCAAATGCTATGGATTAACATGATTATGGATACCCTAGCAGCCCTTGCTTTTTCATATGAACCCCCTTTAAAAGAATATATGAAAGAAAAACCCAAAAGAAAAGATGAAAAAATAATTAACAAATACATGACTAACGAAATACTTCTATCAGGTATCTATTCATCTATACTTTGCATACTATTTTTAAAACTACCTATCTTTAGTAAATTTTTTAGATACTCAGAAGATAATAAGTACCTAATGACAGCTTTCTTTGGCTTATTTATATTTATAGGTATATTTAATAGCTTTAATGCTAGAACTAATAGATTAAATATCTTATCTAATATTTACAAAAACAAAGTATTCCTAATCATAATTTCATTCATAGTAATAGTCCAATTAATTCTAATCTACTTCGGGGGGGATATCTTTAGAACCTATGGTCTAACCTTTAAAGAACTTCAAACAATGATTTTAATTTCCTTTTCCATAATACCTATAGATTTAATAAGAAAAATAATATTAAGAATAAAAAATGATAAAACTGGAGTATAAATTATAAATTTTTGGTTTAAAAAATAAATAAATACGTATTATATTAATAGAAAATTAATTTTTGCCTCTAAAAACTAATTTTTTATTGACAAAAATATAATTTTGGATTAGGATATTAAGTCAAGTAAACAGTTTATGTTTATTTAATGGGGGCACGGTATGAAAAAGAAAAAAATAATTTTCTTAAGTTTGTTATTACTTGTAATATCACTAATTATTTACAGTGGCTTTAAAACTATTGTTTATGCCTTAGATAATAAAAAAATACAAGAAGAAATTACAACTGTTAACAAAATACTTGATGAAGAAAAACCTAATCTAATCGAAGTATATAGAAAAGAGTACCAAAATAATGATATAGTAGGAATACTAAAAATAGATGATGTAATAAATACTCTTTTAGTTCAAACAGATAATAACTATTATTATCTAGGTCATTTAGTAAACAAAAAATACAACAAAACCGGTTCCATATTTATAGATTATCGTACTAATATTGATACTTCAAAACAAGTAAATATATTCGGTCATTCTAGCGGTAGTTATGATATACCATTTAATAATTTAAAAAAGTATCTAAAAAAAAGTTTTTATGAAGAACATAAAACACTAACTATTCAAACAGATACTAATACATATAATTATGAAATATTCTCAGTAAAAATAACTAACGACGAAGAACACTTAAATATTGAATATCAAAATACTAGTGAATTTAAAAATCATATACAAAAATTAAAAGAAGATTCTTTATATGAAACTGGTATAAATGTAACAGAAAATGATGATATTCTAACACTTCAAACATGTATTTTTAACAATCCAAAAGGATCGTTATTAATAATAAATTTAAGAAAGGTAGGGTAAATATGAAAACCACAAAGAAAATAATATTTAGTATTTTATTTGTATTAACTATTACTATTTCTACAATTGTTTTCGCAGAAAATCCAGATATTTATCTAGAAGATACAGTATCTAGTCTTGAAGAAGTAGAAGACATAAAAAGAAAACATTTAAATGTAATTGAAAAAGAATATAGTCCTAATTTAGAACAATGTACTTATATTGATTACAAAACAACAACTGATGAAATAGTAGACAGATTAAATGAAATTACTAAAGAATCATCTAGAGAAAAAGATGCATACGTAGAAGAAAAAGAAGAAGAAGGGTATACTCTAACTGTTCTTGCAAAAGAACATGAAAAAACCACTAATGTATATAAATTTAATACATTAAATGGTGTAATTGTTAGTGCTACAAAAAATAGTACTAATATGCCAAGTTATGTTGGTAAAAAAGTAGCAGAGGTAGTAGGTAGTTTTACAGAAGTTAATAATGAAGATGTAAGAATAACTTACTCACAATTAGCAACATCTTCTGCTGCTATAGGAACTGACACAACAAAAACAGAAAAAGAAGCACAAGATTTAGTTAAAGAATTAAAAAAACAAGGTTATGAAGCAAGTTACACACAAAATAATAGTGAAAAAACTACAACTGTAATAACTTCTAAAAAAGCATTAACTAAAAATGAAATAACATCTGATTTACAAAGTAAAAATACTTCTAAAGAAGTAAAAGATGTAGAAATTACTAGTTCAACAACACCAAGTACTTATATTAGTAAAAAATATAGTAATAAAGATGATGCTACTGTAAAATATAATGAATTAGTTAGCCAAAACATTTATGAAAGTGTAACAATTAATACTTTAATAAATGAAGAAAAAGCTAATAAAGTATCAGAAAAAAATGAATTTAATTGGACTCGTTCTAATACTACTCCATATACAGAAGATGTTTATACTGAAAGTGTAAAAACAGGATATAAATATTATTATGCAGTAAATGAAGTATTAGAAGAAGCACAAAACATTACAGAAACTGGTTTAACAGAAAGAGGCTGTGAAGCATATAAGAGTATTTATAAACCAATTGATGGTTGGACTACAAGTTGTACTAAAGTTACTAATATAACAAAATCAGAAACTGTAAGTAATGTAATTAAATTTAATGAAACAAAACAAGAAGAAAGAACATGGGCTCACTTAGATATTTCAGTAAATCAAAATATTAAAGTAATAGATAAAGATGGTAACACAATTGCTTCTAATATAACAGGTTCTTTATCTAACATAAGTGTAGTATTAAATGAAGGAACAAATAACGAAAAAACAATTAGTTACAGAAGTCCTTCATATGATAATGGTAGACTTGAAGTAAGACAAGACACAGGAAAAGCTGGTTATACAAAAGTAACTAATGAAGATAAAGTTAAAATTAGTGCTACATTAAGTTATACTTATAATAATAAAAATGTAAATAAAAATATCGTATTAGAAGGATATTTAGATAATATATTCAATGTATGTAAAGAAAGAAACAAAATTGGTGGAGGATTTGATTTAGAATTTGATGTATTAGTAGATAGAGAAGGTAACGTATATATAGTTATTTCAACTTCTGAAACATATACATTTACTGCTTCTAAACCTGCTAAAACTAAATTACAAGGTTACTATGATGAATATGAATATCAAAAAGAATATCAAGTAGTAGCAGAAGACACTGATTATACATATAATGTAAGTTATATTTTAACTGATTATACCGTAAATTACAGTGGTAGTACAGGAAATTATGAAATAAAAGAAGACATTTATGATAAATACTATGTAATAAATGGTTCAAAAACAACATATAAAGTAACTACAGTAGGAAATATCCTAGAAGATGATGAATGTGGAATAGGTGGAGATGAAGCATTTGGTAAACTAATTGTAAACTACATCACAACAGATGGAAAAGTATTACAAAAACAATTAAGTTATACTGAAGTAGAAAACACACCATATGAAACAATAAAAAAATCATTTAATGGTTATAAATTTGTAAAAGTAGAAGGTAATACTAAAGGAAACTATATTGCAGATGAAACAATTGTTGTAACATATATTTATGAAAAATTACCAGAAGTAAATACTGGAGTAATTGAAAACAATCCATATCAAACAGTTCTATTAGTATCTATACTTTCACTAGGAGTACTTTTAGTACTAAAAAAGAAAATATTTGAATAGGTAGAGTAATCTATCTATTT
>CAYWQZ010000041.1:0-6787 GCA_964460565.1 uncultured Mycoplasma sp. | reverse complement strand
ATATCTAAGTGCTGCGCCAAGTTCACCATTTGCACCACCATATTGAGTAATAATAGCTTTTGCTAATTTTAAATTTTTCTTTTTTATATTAATAGGATATTGTAAAGTTTTAACATATTTCCACATTAGTTATTCCCCTCCCATGGCCATTTTTTTGTGTCCCAAGCCCATGGTACTGTATTTAAAGTTCCACTACTTAAAGTTATAGGACCAAATTTTGTTTCATAATTATTAAGGGCTTCTCTTGTTGCTTTTGAGTATTCATCTCTTAATCTAATCATATCGGAATCATTTGGATAATTATCTAAATAAAGAGTAAGTTCGTGAGTGCAAAAGTCATATATTTGTACTAGCATTAGAGCATATTCTTGTTCTGTAGATGGGTTTAATTGAACTGGTTTGTAATTTTTATATTGGTTATATAAGTTATTAAATAAGTTGCCTTTTATAAATGCTTCATATGGTTCCATTAGTAGTTTGCTTTGTTTATTTACATTATTCGTATTATTTGGATAATTATAATATTCATTATAGTTATTCATCATTTTTTACCTCCATCTTATATTATGTAACTAGTTAGTTTGTGTATGGGGATAAGGCCTATAGGTATGAAAAAATTAGGAAAAATAGTTGATTTTTAGCTTTTTATATGGTAGAATATTAAATGTTGATGGTGAAGTGGTTAACACGCTGGTTTGTGGCACCAGTATGCGTGGGTTCGATTCCCACACATCGCCCCAATATGAAAATTACCCTTGTTTATCAAGGTTTTTTTATGCAAAATTTTATTGTAGTAAGGAAAAAATTATTATTTAGTTTTTTACTTATTGAAATATAATATTTAAGAGATTATTATCCTGTTTTGTATTTTCTTTTGATTATAATATGTTATTTATAGTAATATTTGGTAAAATATTCGATACATAACTTTTTTGAATTAATTTTATATCTTAAATAAGTTTATTTCGTAGAACTTTTAATTTATCTCAAACAAGAAACCGGCGAGTTTCTGTTATTATTTGTTCTTATAAGTATTTTATTAAATGTTAATGATAAAAGTGAAATAGATGCTACTACGTAATTTATTTTGAAGTATAATGTATCTATTTCATAAATATCATTTGATAGTTGTTTATATTTTGTTGTTATTAATATTATGTAAGCATATAACATTATAAGTACTATGTTTTCAACAATGTTATTGTTTAGTTTTTCATCTTTTATAAGAAAGTAATATATTGTTATAATGGCATGTAATAGATAGGTAGTGATAAATAAAAAACCTAGGTAGCCTGTTTCTATCATATTAGGGTATAAATATATGCATGAGATTGTTCCTGCGATAAATAGCAGGTTTGAAATTATGTATAAAATTTGTTTTAGTTTCATGTTACTCCTTTTTTAATAATTCTTTTTTTAGTTCTTCTTCTTGTTTGAATAAATCTTTAAATTTTGTTCTTAGTTCTTCTACACCTTTTTTTATTACATCTTCATAGATTGCTTTTGAGTTTAGAACTGCTTTTTCTATGTGTTCTATAGTTACAATATCTTTATTGTCAAATAAGGCTTCTGAGAAAGCTCCTCCTAACATTGCTAGTGCTACATCTGGGTATCTACCTGCTGTTTCGTATACTCTGTTATATTCTGTATTTATGTCAACAATAAATTCCATTATTTGTTCTTGAATATAGTTTGAATATGCTAAGCGTGCGCCAGTTTGGTGTTCTATTTTTTTTATTGTTCCAATCATTATTTTAACGGTTTGTTCTTTTGTTGGTTCTGCTATGTCTATTCTTTGAAATCTTCTTGTGAATGCTTTATCTCTTAAAACATATTTTTCGTATTCATAGGTTGTTGTTGCTCCGACTATTTTTATATCTCCTCGTCCTAAACCGGTTTTTAACATATTAGCAAGGTCTAGTGAACTATCTGTGTTGGTATTTATTAAAGTATGTATTTCATCTATGAATAAAATATATTTTTCTTTTGTTTTTAGTTCTTCAACTAGTGCTCCAATTCTTGTATCTCCACCATCTGTTTCTCCTAGAAGAGCTTGGGTATCTATTTTTATAATTGTATAACCTTTTAAAGTGTCTGGTACGTTGTTTTGTTGGATTTGATATGCTAAACCCTCGACAATTGCTGTTTTTCCTATACCTGGAAGTCCTGTTAGTATTGCTGATTTATCTGGGGTTAATAAAACTAGAGATAATTTTTTTATTTCTTCTTCTCTTGCAATAGCGGGATTTGTAACATATTGTTTTGCTGTAAAGTTATCACCATATCTATCTATAATACTTATTTGTTCTTTCATTTTTATCACATTTAATCTAATTTTTATTTAGATTCCTTTCTATTTATATTATATAGATTTTTTTTATTTTATACAATATTTGTTTGAATATTTATTTAATTTGTTATATAATTAATGTATAGTAAAAGGGGAATGATTTAGATGTATTTATTTTTTACTTTGTTTGGGTTTTTGTTTATTTTTTTATCTTCAATTGGTATTTATTATATTTATGAGGTTTTTTCTATTAATAAGGTTACTAATTTTTTAAATCCTACTTTGGATACTACTTGGAATAGAATTAATATTACTATTATTCCGGTACTAATATGGGGTTTTATTGAACTTCCAATACTTGGTAGTAATTCTTATTTTTTGATGAGTCTTATTCTTAATTCTTGTGTTAGTTCTGCAGTTATGTATGTTATTAGATATGGAAATTTAATATTTAATTCTAGTGATAGTAAGTTTGTTGATATTATGTCTATGTTTGTTGGGACTATATTAGGACAGGTAATTGCATATATTGTTCTTTTAATTGGACTTAGAAGTAGTAATGGTATATGGATATCTATTATAGGAATTTTGCTTTATACTTGTTTTGTTTTTATGCTTAAGATATATCCTCCTAAATCAGAGTTTTTTAGGGGTAATAAAAAATAATTACTTTTTGGGTAATTATTTTTTTAGTATGAAGTATTTCTTTTTACCTTTTCTTAAGATGTTGTATGTTCTTGTTTGACTAATTTTTTGTTTTTCATCTGTTACTATTTCACCATTTAAAGTTATGGCTTTTGCATTAATAAATTCTCTTACTTCTCTTTTTGATGTAAATATTTTTGTTTCTGTTAGGATATCAATTATGTCTTTATTTACATCTATTTGACAAGTCTGCATACTTGTTTCTAAACTTTTTATTTCGTCTTCAGTTAAGTTTTTTACATTACCTGAGAATAATGCTTCTGAAATATTTTTGGCTTCTTTATAACTATTTTCTCCATGTAAGAATGTTATAACAGATTCTGCTAATTTTTCTTGAGCATATCTTTTTTCTGGTGCTTGGCTATGTGTTTTTTCTATTTCTTCTATTTCTTCTTTGGTATAAAAGGTTAGTTTTTTTAGGTAATCTATGATAATGTCATCACTTGAATTAATTAGGTATTGGTATAGTTCGTAAGAACTTGTTTTGTTTTTATCTAACCATAGGGCATTTCCTTCTGTTTTACCAAATTTTACACCATTAGAGTCAAGTACAAGTGGCATTGTAAAGCCGTAAAGTTCTTTGTCAAGTTTTTTACGTGCTAGTTCTATTCCTGTTGTTATGTTTCCCCATTGGTCTGAACCTGCGACTTGTAAAGTTACTCCTTTTTCTTCATAAAGATGTACAAAATCCATTGCTTGCATCATCATGTATGAAAATTCACAGTATGTAATTCCGGTGTCAAGTCTTCTTTTTATTATGTCTTTATCTAGCATATAATTGACATTTATATATTTACCATAATCTCTAAAGAAGTCAACAAAGTTTATATCTTTGGACCAGTCATAATTGTTAACTACTTCAAAGCCAAATATTTCTTTTGCTTGTTTTGTCAAGCCTTTTACGTTTTCTTCTACTTGTTCTTTGGTTATCATTGGACGTTCTTTTGATGGTTTTGGATCACCAATTAAGCCTGTTGCTCCACCAATTAAAAGTATTGGTTTGTGTCCTGCTTTTGCTAGACGTGTTGCAATTAAAAATGAACTGAAGTGTCCGATGTGCATTGAATCTGCAGTTGGATCTGTTCCTATATAGAAAGTTAGTTTTTCATTGTTTAGTTTTTGTTCTAAATCTGGACTACTTATATCTTTTATTAGTCCACGCCATTTTAATTCTTCATAAATATTCATATTTTTTCCTCCTTAAATAAAAAAATATTATAAGCATAGGAACGCATTACCGTGGTACCATCCTATTTTATAATATTACTATTATCTCTTATTCTTAACGCGAATTAACGGTTTAGCTTGTATTTTATTATATTATCTTGATTCATTTTCATCTGCCATGAATTTTCTAATTACTAATAATATAACTAGTTTGTTTGCTAAATATGTTTTTATGATAGCAAATATTTTTTGTTTAGTCAAGGTTATCTTACTAATCTTTTTACTTTATGGATATCTTTTCCGGCTTCATCCCACATATCTTGTCTGTCATATAGTTTTTCTTCACATGACAAATATTGTATATTTCCTTTTTCATCGGACCAACATTCTATAAAAAGACCTCCGACTATGTTTGATAATCCTTTTTTTATTTGAAATGGGGTTTTATCGCAAACGCATGGTACTTCAATTACATGTACGTTTCTATAGGTTGATGTATAAAATTTATGGTAGTGTCCTATTGCTAGTAGTTTAGGTTTATAACCGCTTTCTAATTCTTCAATTCTTTTTTGTGGATTGTATGATAAGGCATAGGCGCTTCCTCCTCCTGGATGGTCCATTAGCATTTTTACTCCGTTTATATCTACTAGTTGTTGGTCTTGTCCTAGGT
Organism: uncultured Mycoplasma sp.; assembly: GCA_964460565.1. Classification (GTDB taxonomy): domain Bacteria; phylum Bacillota_I; class Bacilli_A; order RF39; family UBA660; genus HGM10836. The sequence continues at coordinate 1,955 of CAYWQZ010000041.1, read as the reverse complement.
AAACCATATCATTTTTACGACATTTTGGTATCCAGTAACCTAATGTTGCTTGTCCATTTTTGTAATGTGTTTCATCGTGACTGCCTAATATAAATTTAGTTGTTATTCCATGTACTTCTGGATACATATCTACTACATATCCTGCTTGTTCGTCAAAACCATGAAGAAATACTTGTCTTGGTTGTTCTTTTCTTACACTTGAGTAATCACCATCTACTAAGTCTCCACAGTGGTAAACTGTGTCAATTTCTTTTTCGTATGCTAATTCATATAATTCATTTAGGATATGAAGTTGTTGTCTATTGTTACCTAGATGAGTATCTGAGACTAATAAGAATTTTGAATAAGTACATTCTTCTTTAGGAGGTTTGATGTTTTTTTGAATTTTTCTTATCTGTTTTTTCATAATTATTAGTTCATTATCTTCTGTTTCTATTATTTCTATTTTTCTATTATCTATTGTATTTAAAAACTCTATTATGCCGTATAGTTCTATGATTGTTAAGCCTAAATTTTCAGCGTTTTCTTCAATTGTTTTTCCACTTTTTATACTAGAATATATTTTATTTATTTTATTATAGTCCATTTTTTGATCCCCTTTTTAATACTTTAGCTTTTTCATAATCATTATCTATTGTTTGATAATATATATTATCATAGGTTTTATATGATTTTAGATTTCCTTTTTTGTCTGTTTCTATTTCTAGTAGCCATGCTCCAACGGTATTGGAGTATTCTTTTTCTTCCATTTCCCAAGTACTTGCACATACTGATGGAATGCTTAGTACTTTTACATCTCTGTAAGTAAATTTTTCACTTTGAAGCAAGCCACCATATAAAATTATATCTGGTTTATCTTCGCTACGCATGGCATCTATCATTTTTTGAGTTCTGTAACTTTGTGTATAAGATTTTCTCCCATTTCTTGCGGTTGCTAAAATTTTTACATTATCTACTTCTATATCACATCTACCATTGCCTATATATATTAAGTCTTTTCTACTTTTTGAAATTTGCTTTCCTATATCTATTTTGTTTTTTGTTAGATGTGTTTTGTCTTTTTTTCCTGTAATAAAGAATGTTGTCATTCCTTCAATTTGAGGAAAGTTCTTGATTACATATTCAATTTGGCTAGTCGTGCTTGGTGCGATTAATGTTTGTATCATATTGTCTGACATATTGTAAAGTCCTTCAGTTATATTTCCTACAATAATTACGTTTCTTACGCCTTCTTCATATGCATGGGTATATAATTCATTTAGAATACTTAGTTGAGAAAATTTAGATCCTAATCGTAGGTCAGCGATGATTAAAAATTTCATTGTATTTTTGTTTTCTGTTTTGAATGTATATTTATAGTCTTGTTTGTATTCTCTTTCTCCTTGATTTAAAAAGTATATATCATCTTTTTCTTTTATCATTACAATATTTGTTCCATTTCTTTTTAAAAATGATATTAGTCCTAGTATTTGTTCTTCTGATATTTCTAATTCTTCTTGTAGTTCTTTTAGTGATATTTTATATTCAGTTAATTCTTTAAGTTCTTCTAGTAGTTCTTGATATTCTTCATACATATTTACCTCCATAAAAAATAGGAACTAATAAAAGCATATAACAGTTATTTGTTCCCTCCTTATTCTCTGTTTTAATGATAACTTATTTTTGAAAGTTTATCAAGAATTATGAATAATTTTTTAATTTTATTTTTACACAAAAAAAATCCCTTAGCAACGACCTATCTTAGCATTACACTATTTTCGGCGCTGAAAAGCTTAACTTCTGGGTTCGGAATGGGACCAGGTGTACCCTTTTCGCTATCGTCACTAAGGAAAAATTAGAGAAATAATTCTCTGAAAACTAAGATAATGTATGACATCAAATCTAAATAATAACAATTTAGGATTAAATCCTCGATCTATTAGTATCAGTCAGCTCAACATATCACTATGCTTCCA
>CAYWQZ010000040.1:0-6950 GCA_964460565.1 uncultured Mycoplasma sp. | reverse complement strand
GTAATAAAAATGATACTGAATATATAGTTGAAACAGCATAACTATCATATCTATCTCCATAATATGTTAACCATTCCCCTAGTTTATCTTCTGAAATAAATGGTATTCCATCATTTAAAGCCATAAATTTAATCTTCTTATTTTTAATCCTTAACATTCTACTATTAAGCCATTCAGTAGTATAATTATTTTTTTCCATATAACCCTCCCTTGGTATCATTATATAGAATAGTTAAAAATAAGTCAATTTTAATGAGTTAATAAGTTTATAGCTTAGTTATTTTTTTTGTTATCTTGTAGTAAGTAATACTGCATTTTTATTTTTACATATTTAGTCTTAACTATCATATCTTTAAGTAATAAAGATAAATCACTATTATTCATATTGTCACCTTACACTTTCTTTTAAATATTTATGTTATAAATCTAGATATTTTATCATTTATGTAGTATAATTTTATATATGGTGATTAATTTGATAAAATATCCAAATAACATTACAAAAAGTAATACTAAATATAAGAATTATGCTAATAGAGGAATGACTTTAGAGCACGAAATAAATGAAACAAATAAATATTATTTAGATAACAACATTGCAGTTATTTATAAGAAACCTACTCCTATTCAGGTTGTAAAACAAGTAGGAAATAAAATAACTGATGCATATTTTGTTGCACCCTCTACTACAGATTATAATGGGATATATGAGTCACATTATGTCGATTTTGAGGCTAAGGAAACGAAATCTAAAACTAGTTTTCCTTTAGCTAATATACATATTCATCAAATAAATCATTTAAGAAGAATAGAAAAGCAAAATGGTATTTGTTTTCTAATAATTAGGTTTACGAAATTAGAGGAAACATATTTATTATTTGCTAAGGATTTTTTAGAATATATAGATACTACAAAAAGAAAATCAGTACCTATTAGTTATATAAAAGAAAAAGGTCATATAATAAAGCAGAAAATAATGCCTAGTATCGATTATATAAGTATAATTAAAGAATATGGAGGAATATATAATGAGTAAGATTAAGAAAGATAATAAGAAAGAAACAAAGACTAAAAGAAAAGTAAAAAGTGTTAGTAAAGAGGATATTAAAAGTGCAGTTAGGAAGATATCTAAAAGGTATTTTATATTCTTAGTAGTAATGACTATTTTAGTATTTTTATTGTGTTACTTACTATTTGGAAGTTTAATTGCTCTAGCGGGAACTTTTGTATTTGTGATAATGATTTTGTGTACGAAAGTGTTAGATAATAATCCTAAAAATAGTCCTAAGAGGAAAATAATTAAGAGTTTGTGTATTTTGGTATTAGTTATGGGAATACTTGCTATACTTGCATTTACTGCTTTCTTTATTTATATAATAATTAAATCGCCAGAGTTTGATGTTGAGAGATTAGATCGAAATGAAACGTCTTTGGTTTATGATAGTAAAAATAAATTAGTGGCTACTTTAGGTAGTGAAAAGCGTGAGAAAATAACTTATAATGAAATGCCAGAGGTTTTAGTTAATGCTATTGTAGCAACTGAAGATTCAAGATATTTTCAACATAATGGATTAGATGCTCCACGTTTTATTAAAGCAACAATAGGACAAGTAATTGGTTCTTCTGGAGCAGGTGGTGCTTCTACTATAACGATGCAAGTTGCTAAAAATAATTTTACTTCTAATGAGGCTTCTGGTCTTGAAGGAATTATAAGAAAGTTTACTGATATTTATTTATCAATATTTAAAATAGAAAAGGCTTTTACTAAGGAAGAAATATTAGAATTTTATGTAAATGTTCCTTATCTTGGTGGTTATTCTTATGGTGTGGAACAAGCTTGTCAAACATATTTTGGTAAAAGTACTAGTGAAATAAATCTTGCTGAGGCTTCAATAATTGCAGGTTTATTCCAGGCTCCAACTTTATATGATCCTACTGTATATCCAGAAAATACTAGAGAAAGACAAGAAACTGTTTTATCATTAATGGTTAAACATGGTTATATTACTAAAGAGGAAAAGGATTTTGTTCTTTCTATTCCTATTAAAGATTTAATTAAAGGGTCAACAAATAAGGTACAAAATGAATATCAAGATTATATAGATTATGTTTTAAAGGAAATTCAAGATAGAACTAGTTTAGATCCTTATATTACTCCAATGATTATTTATACAAATATGGATGCAGAAAAGCAATTAGCTGTTAGAAAGGTTTTTGATGGTGATACTTATAAATGGCCTAATAAAACGATTGAAGCTGGTGCTGTTGCTATAGAAAGTAATACTGGAAAAATAATTGCTATTGCAGGTGCTAGAAATAGAACTGGTGAACGTATATTTAGTTATGCTACAGATATAAAACGACAAATTGGTTCAACTGCTAAACCTTTATTTGATTATGGTCCTGGTATGGAATATTTAAATTGGTCTACAGGTCATATTTTTGATGATAAACCTCATTATTATACAGGAAGTACTGAAAAAATAGTAAATTACGATTTAGCTTATAAGGGGCCAATTACTCTTAGATATTCTTTAGCGGATTCAAGAAATGTTCCGGCAGTACTTGCTTTCCAAACACTAGAGAATTCACAAATTAATAAGTTTGTCACAACTTTAGGTATTGAGCCAGAATACGGAAGTAGTAATAGTACTTATATTCATGAAGCTCACTCTCTTGGAGCATTTAATGGTGCTTCTCCACTTCAAATGGCTGGTGCATATGCTGCATTTTCTAATGGTGGTTATTATTATGAACCTTATGCTGTAAATAAAATTGTTTTAAGAGAATCAAATGAAGTAATAGATGGTTTTGAGGGTGAAAAAGTAAAAGCTATGAGTGATTCTACTGCTTATATGATAACAGATGTTTTAAAAGAAGTCGCTATTGCTACTGGCGTTAATAGTGCCGTAAAAGATCAAGTAGCACTTAAAACTGGTTCTACTAACTATGATTCTGAAACATTAAAATTATATAAGTATCCTAGTAGTGCTGCTCCAGATGGTTGGATTGCTGGTTATACTTCAAATATATCAATGGCTATGTGGACGGGATATATTGAAAATGTTGAAGGACAATATATCGTTCAATCAAAAATGGTTAGTCACAGAAATAAGTTATATCGTGCACTTGCTAAAGCTGTTTTTGATAATAATGGAACTACTTTTAAAAAGCCATCTAGTGTGGTTGCAGTTAAGATAGAAAAAGGAACTGAATTATTACCAAGTTCTAATACTCCATCTAATATGATAATTACTGAATTATTTAAACGAGGTACGGAACCAACCGAACAATCAAGTAAATATAAGGCTATTGATAATGTAACCGGTTTAAATGTTAACTACTCTGGTGGTACTTCAAAAATAACTTGGAATTCTGTTTCTTATCCATCTGATATAAATAAGAAAACAAATGGTGAAATTGGATACTTTGTATACTTCAATGGAACTGAATTAGGATTTACTACTAATAATTATTATAACTACTCTACTACAAGTCCATATGGTACTTATACTGTTAAAACTTCATTTGAAAAAATGACTTCAACTAAGAGTTCAGGTAGTACATTTGTATTAAGTTCTAATATAGAGTTTACTTTTAATGAAGCATCATCAGTTACTTTAAAAGTTGGGGATTCTTATACTGAAAGTTCTAACCCTGTTACTGTTACTGAAGATGGTATTGATGTAACTAGTTTAATAACTTTAACAAAAAATATAATAGATTCTTCAAATAATAAAACAGTTTATAGTATTGATACATCAAAGATAGGTACTTATCAAATAACATATAATGCTACATATAAAGATGAAAGTAAATCATTTACTAAAACTATAACAATAAATTAATAAGGTGACATTTATGAAAGATAATAAAGAAAAGAATAAAATAAAAAAAGAAATAAAAATTATGTCTAGTATCTTCATAATTTTAATAATACTAACAATGGCTTTCCTAATCTATTCCATTTATTTAATAAGTGGAATAGAAACGGAAATAAGATACTTTGTTATGATATTAACTTTAATAGTAAATATAGTTCTTATACTATTACTAAGAAAATTAATTAGAAAGAATACTTTAGCAAAATATATAATATTTATTATAATTAGTTTTATTTTAATTGGTATACAAGGTGTTTTGGGTTATTTTATATTTAAAACTTATTCTTCTTTAGATAATATGAATAAAGATAAAATAACATATACAAGTGCTATTGTGACATTAAAAGATTCTAAGTATGATAATGTTAATAGTTTAAAAGATATAAAGATAGGTATTATTAATGATACTACTTCTATTGATGGTTATATATTAGGAAAAGAAATAATAAAGGAATATAATTTAGAAAGTAAGAATACTATTGTAGAATGTGAAACATTTACTGAACTTATTAAAGAATTATATGATAAGAAAATTGAGGCTATTATTATTTCAAGTAACTACCCTAGTATGTTTAAGTCAATAAAGGAATATGAAAATGTAGAAACTGAAACAGAAATAATTTATGAAAAAAGCAAAAAGTATACTAAAAATGAAATAGCTAAAATATCTGGTGAGGAAACAACTAGTTTTAATACTAGTAATAAAATTGATAAACCTTTTACAATGTTAGTTATGGGGATTGACTCTCCTGCTGAAACATTAAATAAGAATGCTGCTGGTAATGGAGATGCCTTAATGCTTGTTACATTTAATCCTAAAACGCTAAATGCTACAATTTTAAGTATTCCAAGAGATACATATGTTTCTATACCTTGTTCTGGTTTTAATGGTAAGGAAAATAAAATTACTCATGCTGCTTGGCAAGGTGAAAGTTGTATGATAAAAACAATAGAGAATTTTACTGGAATTAGTATTGATTACTATGTAAAAATAAACTTTAAGGGTGTTATAAAATTAGTTGATGCTCTTGGAGGAATTGAAGTAGATGTTCCAAAAGATTTTTGTGAGTCTAATTCGAATCGTTCTACTAAAAAAGAAAATTTAGTATGTCTTGAAAAAGGAGTTCATACAATAAATGGGGAGCAAGCCTTGGCACTTGCTAGACATAGAAAAACACTTGCTACTGGTGATTTCCAAAGAGGTTTAAATCAACAAGAAGTGGTAAAAGGAATATTAAATAAAGCAAAAACAATAAGAAGTGCCGGTCAAGCTTTGGAAATACTTGATGCAATAAGTAAAAATATGGATACTAATTTTACTACTAAACAAATATTATCATTTTATGAAATATTTAAAAATATTATTTTAACTAGTTCAGAATCAAGTAATTTAATTAGTATGCAACAATTATATTTGTCTGGTTCTAGTCAAATGATATATGATGAATCAATTAAGTTAGTACTTTATAATTATATTCCAAATAAAAGTAGTTTAAAACAAATTGTAAGTGCTATGAAACAAAATTTGGGACAGGATAAAACTGATATGATTAAAACTATGGATTTCAATATAGAAGAAGAATATGAATCAAAAATGATAGGAACTGATAATTTAAGTGCTACTTCTACTTATAGTTTACTAACAAATCTAGTAGGAAAAACTAAAGCAAGTGCTGAAAGTTGGTTAAATAGTAATGGTGTTTCTTATAAGATAGATTATCAAACTATTACAGATGGAAGTTACCAAGATGGAATTGTTATTAGTCAAAGTTTCCCTGCTAATAAGAGAATCGATTTAATAAATGGTGAGGTAACAATTGTAGTAGCAAAAGTAGAAAATACATATACAACTCCTGATATTAGTGATACTGATACTAGTACCGATACCGATACTGATAGTGATACTAGTGGTGATTCAAGTTCTAGTACCGATAGTGGTGGCACTGATTCTACAGATAAAGATACTGGGGAATCAAATACTGAAGAAACAGAGGAATAAAATATTTTAAAACCATCTTTATATGGTGGTTTTTTTATTTGCTATTTAGTAATAAACAAAAAAATAGAGATTTCTCTCTATTTAATTTCAATTTTCTTTTTAGTATCAATTTCTTCTTTTTTAGGAACCATAATCTTTAAAATACCATTATTAAATTCTGCCTCGATATTTTGTTCATCAACTTCGCCAAGATAGAACTCACGAGAATTTCTATAAGAACATCTTTCTTTTCTTATATAGTTTTTTCCCTCATCAGAAGTATCTTCTTCATGTGAAGCTGACACTGTTAAATATCCATTATCAAGATTGATATCTATATCTTTTTTATCAAAACCTGGAATATCCATTTCAATAAAATAAGTATTATCTTTTTCATAGATATCACACTTCATGTTATTTTTAATTGGTTCTAAATCATCAAAGAAATCATCTAAAAAGAATTTTCTACTAGGTATTAAATTCATATTTTTTTCCTCCTAACAATTATAATTATACTCACATTTTAGCACTTGTCAATAGAAAGTGCTAATTTTTTTTGTTTTTATTTTTCTCTATTCTTATAATATGTAATAAAAGAAAAAGTATACATTAAATGTATACTAAACACACATATCACTATGATAATGATTCATAAATTATTCTCTATTTATCTTTTTTAGTAAGTTCATTTACTGTAGTAGCAAATGTAGCTAAGTTTTGTAATTCAGATGGAATAATTATCTTTGTTGATTGTCCGTCTGCTACTTTAGCAAATGTTTCATAACTTTTTAATTTAAGTACTGCTTCATCTGCTTTTACTTCTTTAATTAATCTTAAACCAGTAGCTTCAGCCTCTTTTAATTTTATAATTGCTTCGGCCTTACCTTCTGCTTCTTTTACTTCGGCTTCTTTTCTAGCTTCTGCACGAAGTATCATACTTTCTTTTTCACCTTCGGCAGTTAAAATAGCAGCTTTTTTCTCTCCTTCGGCACGAAGTATTGCTTCTCTTCTTTCACGTTCTGCACGCATTTGTTTTTCCATTGCTTCTTGAATATCTCTCGGTGGTAAAATATTTTTAACTTCAACAC
>CAYWQZ010000039.1:0-6969 GCA_964460565.1 uncultured Mycoplasma sp. | reverse complement strand
TAACACTTAACGTAAACTTGACACATAAACTTGCAAAAAATATATATTTTATGTATACTTAAATAGATGATAGAAGACATCATAATAGAAGGGAGAGTTTAGGTGATGTTAAAAAAGAAAAAAATTACAATATTTACAATCCTAATTATGGTATTTAACTTTATTGTTCCAAATGCTATGATGATTGTAAATGCAGAAAGTACAAATAATGTATTACAAAAGATAACTAATATAGAAACTAGTATTCATAATATTAATACATTAATTGAAGAACAAAAGAGTGATACTCTTTATGAAACAGATACTAAAACAAAAGTATCAGTTAATTATTTTGAAACTTCTTTTAACGAGGAAGTAAATAACTTTTTATCAATAAAAGAAGAATTATCTGAAGGAGTAAGATTATCAGAACTTGTAGTGTACGCTGATGATAGTGTTATAACTGAAAAATATACTAAGTATATTAATATGGGTAGTACAGATACTATAATTTCTATTACATCTTTAGAAGAAATTAAATTTGATTATTCATATTTTGATGAATATTTAGTTAGTCATGATGAAGTTATAACTTTATTTACAGTAAGTGAACTAGAAACTTTAATAAATAGTAAATATTTAAATGATATTGAAACTACAATTAATAGTTATAATATTACTAAGTTAGATAATTTAAAAACTTCATATGATACAATTATTTCTACAATTGATAATGAAATAACTGTTTTAAATAGTTATACTAATTTAGTAAAAGATTATGAAGAAAATGAACTTTTACTTAATAATAATCCAGATATGTTAGTAGATAGTCAAAATATTTATGATTTATTTAATAATCAGAATTTATTACTTGAAAACTTAAAAGATCAAGTTAATCTAGATAATACTTCTAGTATAAGTAGTGAACTTACTACAATAAAAGAAAATATAAAAAGTATTTATGATAAATTTGTTTTAAATAATAATGATTTTACTTTATTAAATAATGAAATAACTTTATTAGAAAGTGAGTATCTAGATAATATTAATAAATTAAATACTTATTTAACTACTAAAGGTTTAACAATTAATGATATTGATATAAATAATATTGATAGTGATTTTATTAATATTACTAATGAATTTAAAAAATTAAAAGATAAATATGATTTATTAGTATCAAATATTGAAAAATATTTATTAAGAAGACCTAGTGATAGTACTTTAGCAAGTGAAGAATTAGAATTACTTAATAGTTATGTTACAACTTATGATTTATCTAATTATAAGAATATATTAGAAAATATTGCTTTAGAAATAGAAACTGAAGATCAAACTGATTTACTTTTAAATAGTGTTTTATTAAGTAATGATACTTTAAATAGTTTAAAAAAGAAAAAATTAAGTTTTTATGAAATAAAGTTATTAGATGAAACTAATTATAAAATGTTATTAAAAGATAATTTAATGATTATTGATATAGTTAAAACATTAGATATTGATTCATTACTAAGTAATATTTCTTATGATTATAGTTTTGAATTAACTAGTGAAAATGGTATTTATTATATTTTATTTAAAGATAGAGATAATAAAGATTTAATTAAATATCAAGTTAAATTAAAGAATGATTTAAATGATGATTATAAATTAGATGATGAAGATCTTTTATTACTTAAAAAATTATTATTAACTGATTATGAAGAAAGTGATTTATTACTTAATGATTTTAATAATGATAGTATTTTGGATATAAAAGATTTAACTGATTTAGATAATTTACTTAATAATGTTTACAGCACTAATGAGGAAATTAATTCTAATTTCTATGTTAAAAAAACTCTTGATAATAACTTAGTTATTTATGAAATATATTTAGAATCAAATGGAATTGTTAATGGTTTTACATTTGATATTAATACAAGTAGTGATTTAAAATTTAAAGAATATGCTACTACATATGATATATTATTAGATAATGAATTAAATCCAACTAAATTAGTAGGTAATGGTAGTTTTGAAAATAATACATTATTAATAAAATTAGTATATGAAATAGATACAGAAAGTAATCAAACAACATTTAATTTAAATAATGGTATGATAGTAAATAACAATGGTTTTGTAAATTCTAATTTAACTAATTTAGATATTATATCTAGAGTAGAAGAAGTTAAACAAACTAATAATATTCCATCAGAAAAAGAGGAAGTTGTTATTTTAGATAAAATAGAAGATAAAGAAGAAGAAAAAGAAGAAAATAAACCAACAGTTAAAATAGATGTTGATGATGAAGAAGAAGATAAGATAAGTATTTCTAATGTAGTTAAAGTAATACTTGTTATATTACTAGGAGTTTTAATAATATATTTTCTTAATAAACAAGATGAAAAAGAAGAAAACAAAGAATTTTTAAAAGATGATAAAAAAGGAAGTAATTAGTTTACTTCCTTTAAAATGTTTTCATTTACTGAATATAAATAAGTATTAGTTTTTAAATTAAATTTATTTTCTATATATTCTTTATAACCCTTTAACTGGGTATTATACTCCTTAGAATCTATATTAGTTAGTTTATAATCAATTATATCAATATGATTATCATAAACTAATAATAAATCAATAAAACCATGATACATATTGTTATCTTTTTCAAAATATATTTCATGTTCTTTATATATTTTAGCATGTTTAATATCTTTTAATAATTCTAAATTTAGAAAATTAGTTAAATATTTTTTTTCATTATCTTTGATAGGTAATTCATCAATATTATTATTTTTAAAATCACATACTTCAAATAAATAATGAATATAATTTCCATAATCTAAATTTTCTTTTAAATTACTATCTATTAATTTATTTAAAGTTTTAGAAAAATGTTTATTAGTAATTATTTCATTTTCTATTTCTATATCTTTTGTTTTAATTACTAAGTTATTTTCTTCAATAAAATTTTCATAATTATTATTTTTTATTAAATTATAATCTTTAGTTAAATTAATATTATCAATATTTTTAATATACATTCCTAATTTATTTTTTAATAAACTTAAGATATTAGAATAAGACTTAATCTTTAATTTATCATTATCAGTAATAATATCTTTAGACAATAATTTATCATCAAAACTATTAATCATAATAATTTTTTCTTTAGCGCGTGTTAAAGCAACATAAAATAATCTTATTTTTTCAGATAACTCTTCTTTTCTTTCATCAATATCTTCTAAATCAAAAACAAAAGTTTTACCTATACCTCCTTTAAAATATGATGACATAATTCCATAATTGTTAGATAACTTAAATTTTGATTTATCTTTATTTTTAGTAAAATCAGTATATAAATAGGGTAGATATATAACATTAAATTCTAATCCTTTAGACTTATGAATAGTCATTATTTTAACACTATTAGAATCTATATTATTTAAAGGCATTTTTATATCACTATCACTTTTTAATACTTCTTCAAAATAATTACTTATTTGATAAATATCCATACCTAAATTATTAAGTTCATCAGAATTTTTTATAAAATATTCTAATTTAGTTAATCTTTCTTCTACATTTCCTACTTCAATTAATTTATTATAAAAATCAAATTCATCAATTACTAAATATAATAAATCTTTAACACTTAAACTATCTAATTTATTAATAATATTTTGACATTTTTTAAATAGAGTAGTCTCATAATAATTTTTATTTATAATTGTTTTATATATCTCATCATCGCTTATACTTAATAGATATGATCTACTAATAGAAGTAAAATAGTGTTTAAAATTATTATCATATTTTTTATCTTTAATACAAATAAGTAAATTAATAATATTTTTTAAAATATATATTTCATCTTCATCTTTAATATTTATATCCTTATATATAGAAGTAGGTATGCCTTCATATTCTAATATTTTTTTTAATAATTCAAAATCAGTTGATTTATCTATTAAAATAGCTATATCACTATAATCAATATCTTTTAAAACCATTTTATTATTAACAAATGTAGTAACTTTAAATTTATTTTTTATTTTATTTTTTATATCTTCTGCGATAATAAAGGCTTCAACTTCGTTTTTATTAAACTTTTTATTTTCATTTTTATAAGATAATATTTCCATATCATAGTTTTCACTTTTTAAATCATTATATGAAATATTACCAAATATCATTTGATGTTCTTCTTTGTATTTAGCACCACCAATTTCATCACTCATTAAATAATCAAATATTAAATTTATATTATTTACTACTTCATTTCTAGAACGAAAGTTTTTATTTAAATCAATCCTAAAACCAATTTTTTCATCTATATAACTATCATATTTATTTTTAAAAATATATGGATTAGCATTTCTAAAACGATAAATAGATTGTTTTACATCTCCAACACAATAAACATTATTATTTTCTATTAAAGATATAAATTCTTCTTGTATGTCATTATTATCTTGATATTCATCTATCATTATTTCATTAATAGAATTTTTTATTTCTTCTCTTATATTAGGATAATTTTTAACTAATTCAATAGCTTTTAAACTTATATCTATAAATTCATAAGTATTATTTTTTTCTTTAAAATTCATTACTTCTTTATCTAATACTTTTAATATATCACTAATTACTTTAACATAATCATAAGTCATATAATAATTATCTAAAACTTCTTTCTTAGTAAAAATAAGCATTGATTTTAAACTAGTAAGTTCTTCTTTTATTTCATTTTTAATTTCTATTCCTCTTAAAGTATATAATTCTTTTGTATTAGGACATAATCTAAAATCTTTATAATTAATTAAATCATCTAACTTGTTACATTCTCTAAAATTACTAGTTTTTTCTCTATTAATAAGAGCTTTATCTAAATCATTAGTTTCATCTTCTAGAAGGTCTAATAACTCATTAATAGAATCTCTTTTATTAAAAATTATTTCTTCATATTTATCATAAATATTATCTATATATTCTTTAGTATAGTAGTAATCAATATTATTAATAAATTCATTTTTATTAGTTAAATTACAAAATTTATTATAAATATTTAGTATTGCTTTTCTTATTTCTTTATCATCTTTAACTGAAAAATCTTTAATAAAGTTTTTAAATTTATTATCAGTTAAGTATAGATTTTCAAAGATATTATCTAGTATTTTTATTTTTTCTATTTCAATTAAATTAGAAGAGGTAATAGTAAAGTTTTTACTTATATTAAGTAAATAATTATATTTTCTTACAATACTTCCGGCATATGAATCAAAAGTTGTTATATAAGCTTTATCTATTTCATCTTTCATATCTTTTACTTCATCATCATTTAGAATAATATTTCTAATTCTTTCTTTCATTTCACTTGCAGCATTATTAGTAAAGGTTAATATAACAAGTTCTGATATTTTAACACCACTTTTAAGTTTTCTTAAAACTCTTTCTTTTAAAACAGTAGTTTTACCTGAACCTGCTCCAGCGGAAACAATTATATTTGTATTATCTTTATTAACTGCAAGTTGTTGCTCACTAGTTAGTCCCATCTATGTCACCATCCTTTATTTCATCTTTATATCTAAAATCATTTACATTTCTAAAACATATATCACGTGCTTCACAAAACATACAACCATCTATAACATTTCCTACTTTTAAAGGAGATATATCAAAATTACCACTAGTGATATTATTTAAACAATCTTTAATTAAACTTTCTACTAAGTTATATAACTTATCTATTTCTTCATAAGTAATCATAATTTTATCATTATAAAAATTTCCATCTTTTTTAAGTTTTAACTTATTTATAACACTTGAAGCTTCATAACTATTATCGAATAGTTTAATTTTACTTTCATCTTTTAAAGTTAAACCATCTAATTTTAAAGCATCTTCTTTTTGTTTTAGATAGTCTATTTTAGGATTAAAATTATTTTTACTATTTAGAATATGCTCTAAATAAATACCTACTATAGTATAATCTTTATTAAAGTTTTTTACTAAATAAATATAAATAGGAAGTTGTAAGTACATACCATATTCAAAATATTTTCTATCTATATATGTAGAACCAGTTTTATAATCAATAATAACTACATTATTATCACATATTAGCATTTTATCAATAAAACCTTTTATTTTAGTTTTAATTTTATCATTTTCAATATCAAATTCTATTTTTTGTTCTTTTAAAGTTTTATTATGACTAGAGTATTTAGATTGTTTTCTTATTGTTTCTATAACAAAGTGTAATTCTTCTAATAAGAGTTCTATAAAAAAGTTATCTTTATTAGTAAAATTAAATTTATTATTTTTAATATATTCATAGTAAGTTTCATCTATATCTATTTCTGTATCAATACATTTTTCAAGTACATAGTGAAATAAAGAACCAATATATGTAGTAAACTTAGTTTCAAATTCATTTATTTTTAATATATTAGCAACATAAAACTTAAAAGGACATTCATAATATGAAGATATATTTGAGTATGATAAATTTAAATTATTATTTATATTTTCAATTAAAAAGTTATTATCTATCATTTTATATTTATGATTATATGTTAAATAATCTATTTTATAATTACTATATAATATATCTAATAAACTATCATGAGTATTATATTTAATTAAATTATCTATTTTTTTAGCAAGTAAAACTTTATTATAATTATTACTATAATTAGAGTAGGTATTATCTATATTTTTAATAGTTAAGAAATTATTATCTATTAAATAATTAGTTTTAGAATTACTATTATAAGTTAAACTTAAGTTCTTAATATTTTTTATAATTTTAAAATAAATATCTTTCATATCTTTATTATAAGTATCAGTTTTATCTAAAAAGATAGGTTTAATTTTATCAGTTAAATAATCTTCATCTTTCTTTAATTTAGGAAAATTATCATCAAAATTAATTAAAAATACATATTCATCATCATTAATAGTATTATTTAATAAATCTATATTTCTTACTTCATACTTTAA
>CAYWQZ010000038.1:0-7039 GCA_964460565.1 uncultured Mycoplasma sp. | reverse complement strand
TAATGAAGTGGAGAATGAAAATGGAAGAAAAATGCACAAATAATGGTAATTGTTTAAAAATTTTAACAGAGTTAGTATCCATTCCTTCTTATGGAGCATTTGCTAAACGGGTTATGCACACTTTTGATAAACAAATTCATTTGTATTTGATGTATTAATTATAACGTATATAATATAAATTGACAATTAAGTCTTAATGTCTTCAGAGATTTAATAAAGTTATTTTTTTTCACTAAATAAAATGTTATAATTATGTTGTAAAGGATAAGTGAATTTTATGAGTAAGTTAGGAAATACTCTTGCAATGTTAAAATTGCTTGAAACTGGTAGAAAATATACTGTTAAGGAGTTATCAGATAAAATTGAAGTTTCACCACGCATGATAAAAACATATAAATCTGAATTAGAAAAGGCAGGAATATATATAGATACAATTAATGGCATATATGGTGGCTATGTATATAATCATAAAAATAATTATGATGTTTCATTTGCAATATCTGATGTCAATTGTTTAGAAAAAATATTACCATTATTAGATTCTAAATCAAAAATTGAATTAGAAAAATTATTGGAGAAAATTAAAACCATTGTTATTTATTCTGATAGTGAAAGAGGATCTAACGAGAATTTAGAAGAAATAAATAAGAAATATAATATGGTTTCTAAAGCAATAAAAAATAATGATGATATAAAAATTGAATATAAGAATAAATTAAAAATAATTACTCCTCATAATTTTAGTTTTTATAAACAATACATATATTTAACAGGATATTCAAAAACAGATGAAGAATTAAGAACTTATAATTTAAATGAAATAAATATTAAATAGTACTATATACTGCACCTTTTAGTGATATCCTAATAACTAGGAGGTGTTTTATTGTGGATATAATCATGAAATCTAAAAAACCAGAAATTGATATTGAGTATTTTGGTCAACAATCAAGATTTTATAGTTTTTTTGAAACAATAGTAGATAATTTATTAAACGGGAAAGGAATTTATGCGGAAACGAATTCTGGCTCTAATGGTAATGCATATATGTACGCAAAAAAAGGTTATGATGTTATTACAAACGATGCAAGTGAATATAGTTTTTCAGTTGCAAATGCTATAATGAGTGATAATAAGCCGATTAATTTTTTGTGTAAATATAAATGGCTAGAAGAATATAGTGATAGTTATATAAAGAGAGCATCTGTGTTTGCTAGCATAGTAGATATATATGGCTATAATGCAGAAATTCCAAGTGAACTAAATGAAAAGTTAAAAACTAAAATAGATGAGTATATTGAGTATTTCACTAATATAAATAATAAAAAAGTAAGATCTTATAAGTCATATAATGAAGATTTATTTTGTTATTTAAAAAAATTACATGATGAAAATATAAAAGTCGATGTTATGTTTATGGATTTTGCATGGCCATGGAGAGATGGGACAAAAACAGAAGAATATAATACTACTGCTAACATTTATAGTAATGTATTTGAAAAATCAAAAATAAAAAATATAGAAATTTGGGATAAAAATAATGTTATTGAAAATGTTATAAAAGCTGTAAAAGAAGCAAAAAAAGTATCTAGATATGTATTACTTTCAAATCAAAGTTCAAATTATCCTACTCCAGAATTATTAGAGGTTGCATTATTAAAAAACAATTTGAATTATGAAATAAGACATACAATGTTGACTGATGCCGAATATGAAGACAATTTAGGAAAAGAGACTTTTTTTAGAGAATATTTATATGTGATTAGAGGCGATTTAGATGAGCAAAACTAATTATCCGTTGGTAAAAGTTGAATGGGATGAAATACAAAATTTATCATTTAAAATTGCAGAAAAAATTTTAAATGATAATAAAAAAATTGATTTAATTGTTCCTATTTTAAGAGGCGGTATGCCTGTTGCAATGCTTCTTTCTTCTATGTTGGATGTAGAAGATATGTCTTGTATTCATATAAGAAGAAGTGTAAACGATGATACTAATGCAGAGTTTAAAAAGGTTCCAATCAATAAAGGAATTACTAATGCTGATAAAATTGAAGGTTCAAATATATTAATCGTAGATGATACTTTGGATTCAAAAATTACTTTAGATTATACTATTAATTTATTAAAACAATATAATCCTAAAAGTATTAGTGTAGCAATTTTATATAATTTTAATAAAAATACATTTGGTACAATTTATAGTGGTGAAGAAGTGGAGAATTATAAATGGGTTATATTTCCATGGGAAGATAAAAAAATTAAAGGAGGTTTTGAAAATGAATAACAAATGGCAAGTATGTATATGTGGTGCAATTAAATGTGCTGATGAATACCTAATGGTAAAAAGAAGTTTAGATGATGAAGATTGTGCAGGATTTTGGGAAATGCCAAGTGGCAAATTAGATTTTGGTGAAACAGTTGAACAAGGATTAAGAAGAGAAATTTTTGAAGAAGTTGGAATTGATATTTCTTGCTTTGATAAAAAAATTATCGGTATATCCGAATATTCATCTAAGAAACCAGAGGGGATTAAATATAGTGTTCAATTAAATTATGTTATAGATGTTCCAACAAAAGAATTACCTATCAAATTAAGTAATGAACACACTGATTATGTATGGGCAACTAGAGATTCAGAATATGTAGATGGATTTATAGCGGAAATAATTGATACTATAGAGACAAAAGAAGAAGTTGGATATGCAAGAACTAAAAAAATGTAAAAAAATACTAATTGAGGTTAATCAAACCTGTAATCTAAATTGTACATATTGTTTTTATAGAGATTATGGTAGGACAACTAAAAGTATTACAATGGATAATATTAACGAAATGTTAGAAAATTGCCCTGATGCAGATGAATTTTATTTGACTGGTGGAGAATGTTTTACATCTTCAATTATAGAAGAAATAATAGAAAAATTATCAACTAGAGGTAAAGTTATTACCTTTACAAATGGAGTAATGTTAAATAAATATTCTGACAGTAAATTATTGAAAATTGTAAATAATGTTGATAGATTTATAATAAGCTTTGACTCATTTGATTTTGAAAATTATATTTGTAGAAAAAGATTAGAAGAAACTATTAGTACGATCAAAAAAATATTACAAATTGATAGAAATAAATTAGAAGTCAAAGTTTGTATTACTCATTTTAATTGTGATTATGTTGATAAAGTATTTTGTCAATTAATAGATATAGGAGTAAAATATTTATCAGTAAATTTTGTTTTTGATATAAAAAATTCAGATTTAAAACATGAGATAAAAGAAAAAGAAGAATTAGAAAAAATATTTGGTATTATATATCATTATAAAGAATTTTTTAATATTGATTATATAAATGTTTTATATGATTTATACATAAATGAAAAAATTAATGGTAATTTTCCATGTTTAGCAGATAAAAAATATTATTATTTAGATAGTACAAATCAATACTTGATATGTCCAGGTAATTGCAAAAAAATCGGGCAAAGAGGCGACTGGAATAAATGTTTTTCAAAAGAATGTGCTAATGAATGGGAAATTATGTATATGAGGTGAGAATGTGAATATTATATTTGAAGGAATAGATGGAGTTGGAAAAACTACCATTATAGATAATTTTAAGAAAGATTTAGAAAGTAAAAATGAAATAGTAAGATATGTTGATGAGCTAACCCAAGATTCTCCGATAAGTGAAATTTTAGGTAAAATGTTGAGTGATGATCCATTTTTTATGTTAGATAAGTCATTTCCAACATCAATTTTTGAAAGTTTATTATTAGCAGCAGATATGCATTATCGTCAAGAAAAATACAAATATGATGATGGATATAACTTATATGATCGTGATTTTTTATCAATCTTATCTTACCAAAAAGAAATATTAAAGGGTGATTATAAAAATTATATGGATTTTTATAAACCATTTAAGGAAATTGTTTTGTTTAATTTAAAACCTATAGATTTATTAGTGTATGTACATGCACCTTTAGAGGTGAGTGTTTCAAGAGTAGCATCAAGAGATAATATTGAATTTTTACAAAAACAAAAAGATTTCTTATTATGTTTAAAAAATTCATTGGAACAAGAGTTAATACCACAATTAGAAAAACAAGAAGTAAAAGTATTAAAGTTAGATGGAAGAGATAATCCAAGCAAGAACATTTCAAAAATATATGGAGAAATAGGATATGGAAAAAATTAAAGTTAATCATGATTTTATGATTTATACTGATGAAGAAAAAGAAAATGCCTTACAATGTTTATCAAAAAGTGATTCTAGCATTTTTGTAGGTGATACGGTATCAAGTTTTGAAAAAAAATTTTCAAAATATTTAAGAACAAACTATGCTTTAGCATTACCTAATTGCACTTTATCAATATATGCTACATTACAATCACTAGGTATTCAACCAAATGATGAAGTTATTGTTCCAAATCTAACACATGCTTCATCAATTTATCCTATTCTAATGAGTGGTGCAAAAATTAAACTGTGTGAATTTCAGCCCAATTCATACAATTATGATATAGAAAGCATAAAAAAATTAATTACACCAAAAACTAAATTTCTTTTAGCTTGTTACTTGTATGGTATGCCATTAAATATAGAAGAAATAAAAAGAGTATGTGATGAAAATGGAATTATATTAGTAGAAGATGTAGCTCAAGCATTTGGTACTATGATAGATAATCAATATGCCGGAACATTTGGTAAAGTTGGATGTTATAGTTTCAATGATACTAAGATGTTAAGAATTGGTGAAGGTGGTGCAATAGTTACAGATGATAAGAAAATATTTGAACAGATAGAACATTTTAGACATGTTGGAGAGGTATTTAATTCTAATAAGGAATCATCTGTTAGTTCAAATACTACATATAGGGATCTTTTATTTAATGGATTATCTAATCAAGGAAGAGGTTTAAATTTAAGACCATCACCAATTACTTTTTCAACAGGTGTAAAAAGGTTAGAAATAATTGATAAATATATGGCAGAAAGAAGAAATAAAATTAAACTATATGTGAAAAATTTATCTAATATTAAAGGAATTAATTTTATTTCAAATTTTGATGTTTTAAAGATTGATAGTTATGCTCCGCTTGCATTGTGGATTGTTCTAGATAATAAATATTTTGATAGAAATAAAGTGATTTTAGGTGCAATGAATATGGGAATTCCAGTTGGTTCATTTAATTATAATACAATAATTAAAAATGATTACTTTAGAAATTTTATAATTAATAAATCTGATAGTTTTATAAATTCACAATATATAAGAGATAATAGTATATTTTTACCATTATATGAATCGTTATCTATTGATGATGTTCAAAAAATTTCTGATGCTTTTAAGTATGTTATTGCTAATTATGATAAAAAAATTGATATTTTTGATGAAAGTGGATATGATGAAGAAATTAGTTATTTTGACGGATTCTATCTTATGAGGAAATGATTATGAATGAAATTTTATGGATATTAACATTAATTCTTTCATTTTTATCGATTATATTATGTTATAAGTATTTGGGGAAAAATGGATTATTTTTGTGGATAGTTGTTGCAACAATAGTTTCTAATATTCAAACAGTTAAAACTGTGGAATTATTTGGCTTGGAAACATCATTAGGAACAATATTATATGGTAGTACATTTTTAGCAACAGATATTTTAAACTACGTATATGGTATAAAAGAAAGTAGAAAAACAATTGCTTATGGCTTTTTAGCAATGATTATTATGACAGTTTTTATGGTAATTTGTTTATTATATACACCAAGTATTAATGATTTCTCACAAGAAAGTTTAAAAATTATATTTTCTTTTAATGTTCGAATAACTATCGCTAGTTTACTTGGTTTTGGTGTAAGTCAATTTATTGATACATCAATATTTCATAAATTGCAAAAGAAGTATAACAAATTATGGCTAAGTAATAATGCAAGTACGATGTTTTGTCAGATTATAGATACATTGATTTTTACATTAGTTGCTTATTTGGGAACTATGAATTATAAAACGATAATAGAAATTGCAATTTCTATGTATATATTTAAATTTTTGATAGCATTATTAGATACTCCATTTATGTATATTGCAGCAAAAATAAAAAAGGTAAATGATGACTAATATATATATTGATTTTGATGGTGTTATTCTTGATACATGGGAAGTGATTTTTAAAGAGTATCAAAGAAAGTATAATACTAAAGACATAATAGAAGAAAATCTAAAAAATATAATGTTAGAAATTGGCTGGAATTATATTTTGAAAGAAAGTAGAGAAATTAATAATAGTTTAGAAAAAATTATCCATCTTCAAAAAAATCAAAAAGTTTGTATATTATCAAAAATTAATTCAGATGAAGAAAAACACAAAAAAAGGGAATATTTATTAAATAATGGAATTGATACTATGTGTTTTGTACCATATAATACATCAAAAACTCAATTTGTGAATGCTAAAGACAATATTTTAATTGATGATGATTTAGAAAATTTAAATGATTGGCTGGAACAAGGTGGAATATCTATATATTTTAATGAGCAATTAAATAATTATGATAGTTATGAAAATAAAAACGAAAAGTTTATCATTATAAATGATTTATCTAAAATATATGATATAATAGAACAAGATAGGAGGCATTAATATATGAAAACAAGAATAGTATTGACAGGCATATTAAGAGATAAGGATTTATTTTTAGTAGTAAAAAGAAATGAAAATGATGATATGTATCCTGGTGCTTGGGAATTTCCGGGAGGACATTTAGAAACTGGAGAAACCTTAAAAGAAGGTTTAAAAAGAGAACTTGAAGAAGAAATAGGATTTACAGAAAATTTTAAACCGGTTATAACTCATTATTTTGATGAGGTAAAAGAAAAAAATAATGAATTAATACATGATTTAGAATTAGATTTTATTTTAGATGTAGATAGTTCAAAATTAAATATTAAGTTAAGTGATGAACATTCTGATTACAAATGGGTTACGAGAGACTCTGAATATTTAGATGATTTCATAAAAGATAAATT